>JBAXDX010000059.1:0-17818 GCA_037140715.1 Ignavibacteria bacterium | reverse complement strand
GGCGCCGACACTAAAAGAGTCGGCGCCGACTCTTTTAGTGTCGATCTCAATTTTTTCAGTATATTTCGCGGGACTTTGACAGATAAGATTTAATCCAAAATAACAAAAATGGAAAGTCTGAAGTTTTAAGCTGTCTGTTAACATCATACAGCCGTTAAATTTACAACAGTCGCTGACACACGGGGCTGTAAGGTTAACACCATATTGCGCCATTACAGGACTTATGGATTTTTATTTTGTTTTATTCGATGGGCGGGCGGGAAGTGGAAATCCCGGCAGGACAAAGCCCCGATGAAATCAGGGTGTGATAAAAGTTTTGTACCTTAACCTGACAACATTGCACAGACGTGCATCTTTGTCCCAACAGGATTAATCCTGATCATCGGCAAGAATAATTTTGACCAGTTCAATACGGGTCTGATTTGAACGAATAATCAGGATTTTGAAATAACTAATAATAACTTCCTCCCCTTTGACCGGGATCCTGCCTAAATAAGATGTTATAAATCCGCCAATTGTGGTGTAATCACCTTCCGGAATACCAATATTAAACAGACCATTAATATAACCGACTTCTGTCTTACCCCCGATAACATATTTATTTTCGGAAATCTTTTTACATATCTCATCATCGGTGTCAAATTCATCGCGGATTTCACCTAAGAGTTCTTCCAGAATATCTTCCATCGTCATAATGCCGGCCGTGCCGCCAAACTCATCTACAACTACTGCAAAAGAAATTCTTTTTTTAGAGAATTCTTTAAGCATTTCAGCACTCTTTTTTGTTTCAGGAACAAATATCACATTACGCGTTATACTTTGCAGACTTTCCGGCTTGTTAAATAAATCACGCGCAAATACAACTCCTTTAATATTATCCAGATTTTCTTCAAAAACCGGCAGTTTGGAATAACCTGACTCAATGAAAGTATCAAGCGCCTGCTCAATTGTAAAGTTAATTTCAACTCCGGCAATATCGGTTCGCGGGCGCATTACTTCATAAACCCGTTTATCACCCAGATCTATCATCCTGGTTAGAATATCGGTTTCCTTTTTGTTAACCGCTCCGGCTTCTTTGCTTTCAACAAGGAGATTTTGTATTTCCTCTCTGTTAAACAAAAGGTTAATATTCTCCTCTTTTAAGCTTTCACTTTTAGTAAGAAAGTCAGAGACAAGTGCAGTAACTTTAACAATCGGGAAAAGAATAAAGGAAATTAATCTCACCGGAACAGCGGAAAACATAAGAACGCTGTCAGCCATTTCTCTGGCAAAGTACTTAGGAAGTAATTCGCCAAATATCAAAAGCGCAAAAGTTTCGATTATTAAAATAGTCCAATCGTTATAATGGAAATAATAAGCAAAGAACAAGGCACACATCGAACCAAAAATAATCTGGACAATATTTATGCTTATCAGGATTGTGGAAAAGAAAATCTGCGTATTTTTGAAAAAATACGAAGCTGTAATTGCCGCAAAATTCTGCTTACGAGCTTTAATCTCAAACTTCAGCCTGTTGGCGACAACAAAAGATATTTCAGCGGCAGAGAAAAATGCGCTCATTATTACCATAATTATCAGAAGAATCAGTTCGGGAATCATATTTAATAAACTCTCTCAATTACTTAAAATATACTATATAAACTGCGGCTAAAACATAAAGGATTGTATTAATAATCATAGGTAAGTCGGTCATCATTACTTCGGTGGCGTTTTCGCCTTTGCTTTTTCTGTAAACAAGGTACATGAAACGAAAAATACCAAAGACTACGAAAACGGTTGTATAAACAAGACTTTCCGTATGAAGATAATTAACCGTTCTTTCAGAAACAGAATAAAGTGCATAACAGATTATTACACCGGAGGCCGATATTGTCGCAATCTGATCTGTGAAACTAATCGTATATTCAGATAATACTTTTCGGGTAATTCCCCCTTCTTCGCTTAAAGTCAGGGATAGTTCCGAGCGCCTCTTCATAACCGCAAGAAAAAGCGAAACAAATAATGTGGTAAGAATAAGCCAGCTTGAAATATAAACTGATATTACAAAGCCTCCGGCAAGCACTCTGAGCATAAACCCCGCGGCGATGCTCATAATATCAACAATTACAATATGTTTCAGGTAAAAGCTGTAGCAAATATTAATTGCCACATAACTTAACAAAACCAGGTTAAACTTAATATTAAGCTGCGACATTAATAATAATACGCCAAGAACCAGAATAACCAGCGAAGTAACTGCTTTTCCTTTTGAAACAGCTCCGCTTGCAATCGGACGAAATCTTTTCACCGGATGAAGCATATCGGATTTAATATCAATCAGGTCATTCATAATATATACCGCGCCTGAAGTCAGACAGAAAGCAATAAAACCTTCTATTACCTGAAAAAGGAAAGGCATGTCAAACAAATGACGGGAAAATATAAGAGGCACAAAGACAAAGAGATTTTTAATCCATTGCTCTATTCTCATCATTTTCATGTAATTAAGTATAGTACGGGCGGGGTCTGCCGTTAGAGACGAACCGTCCTTGAATTTTATCTCTGGTTCTGCCATGTTCATAATCTGTCGAATATTATTTTCTTTAGAAATGTTTAATAAAGCAGTAATTTAAGAAGTGCGTCCAAACCTTTTATCAAATTCTTCAAGCGGTATCTTAATAACAACAGGACGCCCGTGAGGACAGGCGTATGGCATTGAAGTGGCAAACAGCTGATCTACTAACAGCCTCATCTCTTTTTCATTAAGCTTATCGCCAGCCTTGATAGCGGCCTTGCATGAAAATGATTTGGCAATATTATCTCTCTCCTCGAGGGGTTTTTCTCTCTGATTTGTCTTGTACTCATCAATTATCTCCAGCAAAATCTTTTCCTCTGTGCCAAGTTTCACATCCTGAGGCACGCCAACGATAACAACTGTATTTCTGCTAAAAAATTTTATCTCAAAACCCAGTCTTGTAAGATAGTGATATAATTCCTTAAGGATTGCATAATCTCCCGCATCGACCTGCATGGTCTGAGAGAATAATAACTGCTGAGAAAACGACATATCGGCACTAAGCGACTGAAGTGCTTTTTCATACAAAATTCGTTCATGAGCAACATGCTGGTCAATTATCATAAGTCCGCTTTTAATCTGAGAAAGTATATACTTATTATGAAGCTGAATGATAAACGAACTATTTACTTCATTATCAGAGTTGGCATGTGCTTCTGTTCCGGTACGGTGGAATATCTCTTTACTCCGGCTTTCAGCAAATGGATTTGGAACTTCCGCAGATGGAGCTGAGAGCCTGATTTCAGGATTCAGCTGCCCGAAAAGAAGATCAATATCACTGTCTGAAAATGCCGGACCGCGTGCCTCCCGCGGGTTAAATGATTTACCCATTGAAGGTCTGTCGGTAAAGTTATCTTTTTCCAGTCTCCGGAAGTTGTTAATATCAAGATGCTCATTCCTCATAGGAGCAGCTTCTTCAAAGCTCATCGAAGGTACAAGATCATAACTGCCCAGGCTCTTTCTAATCACCGCCAGCACGAATGTATAAATATCTTTTTCATCCTCGAACTTTACCTCAAGCTTGGACGGATGCACATTAATATCAACACGCGAAGGATCGAGTTCAATAAATAAGATAAAAAAAGGATAATCCCCTTTTTCCAAAAGATTTTCATAAGCCTTAAAGACCGCATGGTTAATCTGTCTGCTTGAAACAAAACGGTTATTAATATAAAGATACTGCTCCCCTTTGCTTTTCTTTAAAAAGGCTGGTTTTGCAATATAACCGGTAATGCTTAAATAATCGGTTAGTTCTTTTACTTCGACCAGAGCGTCAAGTATATTGTCGGCAAAAACAGATGAAATCCTCTCTTCCCTTGTTCCGTGCGGAAAATCTAATATCAGGTCATCATCGTTATAAAATTTAAAGGAAATGCCCGGCTGACTTAATGCAGTTTTCTTAAACGTATCAAGAATATGCTTTAGTTCGGTAGCATCGCTTTTAAGGAAATTTCGTCTGGCAGGAGTATTAAAAAATAAGTTCTTAACAGAAATTGAAGTTCCTTTGGAAAACGAACCTTTTTCTTTAATGATAGTCTGTCCGTCTTCAATCCTGAGCAGTGTGCCAAAATCTTCATCTTCAGGCTCGGTACGTATTTCCAACTGGCTGACCGATGCAACCGAGCTTAAAGCCTCACCTCTGAAGCCGAATGTCTTAAGTGCTTCCAAATCCTCATAAGAGAATATCTTGCTTGTAGCATGTCTCTGAAGGCTTAGAATAGCATCCTCCTCACTCATACCATCGCCATCATCAACAATCTGAATCAAAACCTTTCCGGCGCGTTTAACTATTACATCAATACCTTCCGCATGAGCATCGACTGCGTTTTCCATTAATTCTTTTACTACTGATTCAGGACGCTGAACAACTTCTCCTGCCGCAATTTTATTCGCAATATTTTCCGGCAGTATCCTTATTTTACTCGAAGACATATTTCCCTTTATTAAAAATCATTGACAGGCAAAGCCGGACTATTCTTCCGCTTCAGCCTTTTCATAGAGAACAACATCAAAGCCGTTATATTCCGTTCTCCGAAACTCTTTCCATTTATTCCAGTCTGTATCAGGGAAACCAACATCCCCTTCAGCGTCAAAATTAAACCGTGAAATGCTTAACTCGTCTGCATCATCAATCGTCTGTCTGTATATCTCAGCTCCGCCAATGATAAAAGCTTTTTCAGCCTTAATAACATTCCGGCAATAATCGAATGCGGTCTGGATATCATTAAATATTATTATTTCCTTATTATCATAATCAACGTCTTCCCTTTTGGTAAGAACAATATTTTGCCTTCCCTTTAATGGTTTTTTAAAAGACTCAAAAGTTTTTCTTCCCATAATAACAGGAAAACCCGTTGTGAGGTCTTTGAAATATTGCATATCATCCTTGGAATGCCATGGAATCGAGCCGTCAGCCCCGATAATACCATTTTTTGAAATGGCGGCTACAATTATCTTCCGCAACTGTTCATCCTTTCCTTATAAGCCTGAAAACTGATTAGCACAGGCATACAACAACTTTTGCTCTTAATCATACTCATAATCATTGGTTTCTCACATTTATAAAACCCGCCTGCTTTCCCGTTCAAAGCAATTAAACAGCAACCTCAAATTTAATTCTCTCTAAATGCTGATACCCGATTAGTTCGAAATCCTCAAACTTAAGCTCATTTATCGGCTTCTGAGCAATTTTAAGCTCTGGTAGCTTCAGTGGCTCGCGCTTTAACTGTTCTTTTAAGCCTTCCACATGATCATATCTTTCAAGTTCGGTACCTTTATCAGCTGCATAAATATGAGCATCAATTATTGTATGGGCAAACTGCCCGGGTTCAAGCCCCGCCTGTTGGGCAATAATTTGAGTAAGCAATGAATATGCTGCAAGATTAAAAGGGATACCTAATGCAATATCGCCCGAACGCTGTGTCAGATGACAATTTAACTTCCCGCCACTTACATTGAAAGCAAATGTATAATGACAAGGAGGTAATTTACTCTTTATCGCGTTGCCAGGCTCCCATGCAGAAACAATAAGCCTCCGGCTGTACGGGTCTTTCTTCAGAGTATCAATAACATACTGAATCTGATCAATCTCAGTTACTTTCCAGTTTCCTTCGCTATCCTTCTCAGCACTTGGAAAATGACGCCAGTAATAACCGTAAGCGGTTTCAAGATTCCCGTCTTCGTCTGCCCAGGCGTCCCATATTTTCGTATGTTTCCGAAGGTTCCTGATATGATTATCGCCTGATAAATACCATAATACCTCGCGAAGCAGTGAATTCCATATCATCTTTTTTGTTGTAAGCAACGGAAACCCCTTTGCCAGATCAACCTTATAAAAGGCTCCGAAATATGATATTGTATCTATACCTGTGCGCGAAGGTTTGCGCATCCCGTTTTCAATTACAAGTTTTACTAAATCCAGATATTCTTTCATTTATCTCAGCTAACCAATTTTATATTTAATTTTTTCCATTACCATAGATTTAACCAGGAACATGTTGTCAAAAATCATGACCGCCAATATACCAAATTAAGACAATATTTCACCAGGCAGACCTGTCGTGGGCATACAACAAATTATCCTCTTAATCATACTCATAACCTTAATCATACTCGTTTTTCCTGAAGCGGGTAAGATTATGATTAAGAAAATTACAGGACATACCCCCTTTTTGCTGTTATATGGACGGTTACATATTCCTGACACGGGTTGTTATCGGGACTAACAACCAAGAGGAGAATTTGTTGTACACCCCTTATATATTTTCAGTTTTTAGTTTCTCAAAGGCTGAAATTAGTTTCTCCTTTGTTTCAAGCAGATCCTGCGAAAGAACCTTAACTTCGCCAATCACAGGCATAAAGTTAATATCACCGGTCCACCTGGGCACAATATGAAAATGCAGATGCTGGTCGATGCCCGCTCCTGCAGATTTACCCACGTTTGCTCCCACATTAAAGCCGTTCGGATGCATAGCTGTCTGCAATGCCTTTATTGACAACTGAAGATTCTGCATGATTTCGAGGCTTTCTTCCGCATTCAGACTTAAAAAATCATTAGTATGCCTGTAAGGTATTACCATTAGATGACCGCTGTTGTAGGGATAAAGATTTAGAATCACAAATGTATTCTTCCCCTTATAAACTATAAGGTTCTCCTTACTATTAATATCAATTAGCTGCTGGTTACAAAAAATGCAACCCTCTTCTTTTTTTTCCATACTGAAAGATTCAATATATTTTGAACGCCATGGAGACCAGAGTTTATCCATTATTTTTCTCTTAGTGTGTTAACGTGGTTTTAGAACAATTATCCATGAATCTTTAATGGATAAAAAAAAGGCGGATAGAGGTGAATCTTCCGCCTTTTTAATAAAAACTGAAAGAATTATTCTTCTTCTCTCGATTTCCTGTATTCTTCGATAATCTTTGCTTCAACTTCCTTAGGCGTTTCCTCGTAGTAAGCAAACTTCATCCTGAACTGCCCTCTGCCCTGTGTTAAGCTTCTTAGGTGAGTTGAATACCTGTAGAGTTCAGATAATGGAACGTTAGCCTTGATAATCTGATTCGTACCGTCCGCTTCCATACCGAGAATCTTGCCACGGCGACTTGAGAGATTGCCCATAACATCTCCCATATATTCTTCAGGAACAATTACTTCAACTTCGTAAACAGGTTCGAGAAGAACCGGCTTAGCTTCAAGGAATCCCTTTCTAAACGCCTGCGAAGCGGCTATCTTAAACGACATTTCATCTGAATCAACATCATGGTATGAACCGAAAAAGAGCGAGGACTTTATGTCTATCACCTTAGAACCGGTCAGAATACCCCTGGTCATTACTTCGATAATGCCCTTTTCAACAGCGGGGATAAATCTTCCCGGGATAACGCCGCCAACAATTGCATTAACGAATTCAAAGCCGGTTCCCCGCGGCAAAGGCTCAAGTTTCATTACAACATGTCCATACTGACCGCGTCCGCCCGACTGTTTCTTATGCTTATATTCAGCCGTCTCTGTTCTGCCCTTTATTGTTTCGCGGTATGGAATTTTTGGTTCTGCAAGGTCAACATCAACTCCGTAGCGGTCCTTCAAAAGCTTTACTGCAAGCGAAAGCTGAAGTTCCCCCTGACCTGTAACAATTGTCTGGCTTAGTTCAGGATCAAATTTAACATTAAACGTGGGATCTTCTTCATGTAATATATGCAGACCTGCTGAAATTTTATCTTCATCTCCCTTTGCTTTAGGAATAATAGCTCCATTAATAATCGGCTCAGGAAAATTAATCGGTTTTATTATAACAGCAAAGTTCTTTGACGAAAGCGTATTATTTGTATGAGTATCTTTCAGTTTAACAACGGCGGCTATATCGCCTGCAACAACTTTTGAAGCATCTTTTCTCAGTTTACCGTTCAGGTAGAAAAGCTGGCTTAAACGTTCTGTCTTACCATTGTTTTCGTTTATAAGATCAAGCCCGGAAGAAACCGCGCCACTATAAACCTTAAAGACTGAAAGTTCCCCTACATGGGCTTCTGATAAAATCTTGAAGATAAACATTACCGGCTCACCTTTGGAATCGCATTTTACGACAATTTTCTGATTTTTGTCTTTCAACAAAGCTTCGACAGGTTCGCGTTCGACAGGCGAAGGACAATACTTCGATACAAAATCCAGGAAGTTATTTACGCCAACGCCCTTAGTTGTCGATACTGCAAAGGCAGGAATAATTCCTCTTTTTAGCATTGCGTTCTTAAGACCTTTCGTTAATTCTTCTTCAGTAAGAAAGCCATTTTCAAAGAAAGCGTTCATTAATTCTTCATCTGACTCGGCTACTTTTTCGATTAACAATTCTCTAAGGATTTCGGCTTCCTCCTTTATTTCAACAGGTATTTCGCCTTCAGTAACTTTTTTTGAGCCTGCCGCGCCAAATGTACAGGCTTTCATCTTAACCAAGTCAATAATCGTTTCAAAGCCGGTTCCTTCCTTAAGCGGGAAAGTAACGACCGTAACATCGCTACTTAATTTTGTCTTAGCGGCTTCAATTGTTTCATTATATTTTGAATGTTCGTTATCAACTTTATTAACAAGGACGATCGAAGGAAGCGAATTTTCTCTGGCAAAACCCCAGGCAACCTCAGAACCTACTTCAACGCCTTCTGCGCTTTTAAGCACAGTAACAGCAGTATCAACGACATAAAGAGCACCCTTAACCTGACCGACAAAATCGGAATAGCCAGGTGTGTCAAGCATATTAATTTTAATATTATTCCATTCAACATGAAGAGGAGTAACAGAAATTGAGATGCGACGTTCTATTTCATTTGAATTATAATCAGAAATAGTGTTGCCTTCTTCAATTTTTCCAATACGATTAGTTTCACCGGCGGTAAAGAGAATAAGTTCGGATAACGATGTTTTTCCACTTCCGCCATGACCAATGAACGCAATATTCCGGATAGAATCCGACAAGTATTCTTTCAAGTGACCTCCAAAGTAAATATTTCACGTTTATTTATTTTCTAATAGTACTCCAGAAAGCTGAAGTGGCGCGGGATAAACCCATAATTTTTTTTAGCCATTCAGCATTTGGATACTCAATATTAGTTTTTATTTTTTTTGTTTTATTCAGAAGATATTCAGCCTTTGATTTAAGCGTATCGACTAAAGATTTTACTGTCGAAATAATTGATTCCACATCTTCTGTAATAAAAACAACTTTACTGCTTAAAATATCTACATTAGTAAGGATAGGATCGAGTTTTTGTTTGATTTGTTCAACGTCCTGCTGGACTGAAGTTATTGTCTGCGTTAATTTTTTTAGCGTAATAATTAAATAAACGCATAATGCAGAAGCTGCAATTAATAGTATGATCAGAGAGATTTGTACCGCTGTTTCCATTATAATACCTCCCCGCCCTTAAGGCGGGGTCTTTGGTTAAAAGTTATTATCCACATGATAATTAGCTGTTAGAAATTCAACTAAAAGTCTTATGACTTTTGTTCGTTTTTGTAAGCATCAACACCCGCCTTAATAGCGCTTTTAAGTTTATCGCCTTCTTTAAGAACTGTATCTTTAGAGTTATTTACAAAACCGTCAGTTTTTTCCTTTGCTTCGTTTAGTACCTTTTCAGCATCGTGTAAAAGTGACTCAACCTTTACCTTAGCATCTGCAATAATCCTTTCTGACTTTTTTTTTCCATCATTAATCAGATCAACAGCCTTTCCCCTTGCATCAGCAATGTACTTTTCTGCATCTTCAACAAACTCATCAGTCTTCTCCCTGATATCTTTCCTTAATTCTTTACCGCTCTTAGGGGTATATAACAGAGCAATAACAGAACCTACAACTGAGCCAGTAAGAAAACCGATTAATAATCCTTTTGCAACACCATTATCTCTTGACATTTTGGACTCCACTATTAATAATTGATTATAGGTTAAGATAATAAGACTACCGATAAAAATCAATATCTCTGTTCTATCTTTATTCATACATATTGAAATATGTTCAAATTTATTTCATATTTTTTACAATTGCATGGGCAAACTCAGATGTTTTTACTTCTTTTGCATCCTCCATCAGGCGGGCAAAGTCATAAGTAACAGTTTTCAGTTTTATAGTCTCTGTAATTGCCTTTTCAATCATAACAGCCGCTTCTTTCCAGCCCAGATATTCAAACATCATTACACCTGATAATATAACAGAACCAGGATTAATCTTATCCAGACCGGCATACTTTGGAGCTGTGCCATGCGTAGCTTCAAATAATGCTACATGGTAACTAATGTTTGCTCCAGGAGCAATACCAAGTCCGCCAACCTGAGCGGCAGCCGCATCTGACAAATAATCACCGTTCAGATTTGGCGTAGCAACTACATCATATTCACTTGGTCTTAAAAGCAACTGCTGAAACATGCTGTCAGCAATTCTGTCTTTAATCAGAATCTTACCTTCCGGCATTTTACCATTATATTTTTTGTATAGATCATCCTCAGTAACTATAAAATCGGCAAATTCCTTCTGAGCAATCTCATATCCCCATTCTTTGAAAGAACCTTCGGTAAACTTCATAATATTGCCTTTATGAACTATCGTAACACTCTTACGGTTATTGGCGATTGCAAATTCAATTGCTTTCTTAACCAGCCTGGCCGAACCGAATTCGCTCATTGGTTTTATACCAATACCTGACTTAGGACGGATTTCTTTCTTTAATTTATTTGTAATAAAGTCGATAAGTTCATTAGCTTCCTTTGAGTCAGATTTAAATTCGATGCCGGCGTAAACATCTTCCGTATTTTCCCTGAAAAGCACAATGTCTAGTTCTTCAGGGCGTTTCATAGGGCTTGGCGTTCCGGCATAATACTTTACCGGACGAACACATGCGAAAAGATCCAGTTTCTGCCGAAGAGTTACATTCAGACTTCTGATTCCACCGCCAATCGGAGTTGTTAACGGACCTTTTATTGCTACAACATATTCATCAATGGCAGTAATTGTTTCCTGAGGAAGCCATTCATCTTTTCCATAGACTTCTGTAGCTTTCTCACCGGCATAAATCTCCATCCATGAAATTTTTCTTTTCCCGTTGTATGCCTTTTCAACCGTGGCATCAAAAACAATCCGGGAAGCTTTCCAAATATCAGGACCTGTACCATCGCCTTCAATGAATGGAATAATTAAATTATCAGGAACGACAAGCTGGTCATTTTCTATTGTTATCTTTTCCCCGGTTGCCGGGATTGTAATATGCTCGAACCTGGACATATTGATTCTCTCCGATTTTTGATTTTGTAAATTGTAAATTGTTTAATACTTATTTATACTGTGACTGCAACCGCAGCTATTATTTAACTGCTCCCTCTTCAACCGTAATTTTACCATATCTTTTCTGATAAAGCGAAAGGCTTACAGCGCCGACCAGTACAGCAAACCAGAGCGTAACTACCCTGATAATAAATGTAGAAGATACAGCTAAATCTTTAGGTACATTTTTCCGGAGCAAAAAGAATGTAAGCGAACCGTCAGTAACTCCAAGCCCGCCCGGCAACATTGTAATCGCACCTGCTATTGTTGAAAAGGTATATACAAAAGTTGCCCAGAGTAAATTAAAACTGATGCCAAAGTTAGCAAGAATTATATAATAACCCAAACATTCAAAGAACCATGAAACCAGACTAACCAGTATCATATAAAATAGCGGTAGCGGTCTTAAAAGAATGTATGAGCTTTCATAAGCTGTTCTGATACTGACAATGTGCTTATTAAGGGATTTTATGCGGCTAAGTTTATTAATAACAGCCAAAGATATTTTCTTACTGCTTATAATTATTGTTAAAGTAATAAAAAAAATACCTGTACCTGCTACTATGACTCTGCCATAATTAAAAACATAAGCTCCGATAACTGCAAGCAGTACCAGTGAAATAAAGTCAGTTATTCTTTCAACCAGAATTATTGGCGCGGTTTTGCTGACAGGCTCTTTTGTTACCTGTTTTACAAGATACGCCTTTAATAATTCCCCCATTTTCCCAGGCGTTACGCTCATTACCAGACCGGACATAAATATGGCGAATGAATCAATACGCGAGAGTTTTATTTTTAAAATTCGCAGATAATAATCCCACTTAAAAAACCTCGTAACATAATTCATAAAAGATAACAATAGAAGCGGTAGCGTCCACATCCAATTAAAATTCATAAAGGCTCTGATAACATGCCTGTAATCAGCATAAAAAGTAAAAGAGAGATAAAGCAGTGCCGCTATCGCCAGTGAAATAAATATATTTTTTTTAATTTTTTCTATCACTTAGATTATCTGTTTTAATGAATCATAAAGTTTTGTAAGGGGCAGACCTACTACATTATAATAACAACCGTTAATTTTATTGACGAACACCGCTCCAAAATCATCCTGAATTCCGTATGCACCGGCTTTATCCATCGGGCTACCCGTCTTAATGTAATCTGTAATTTCTTTATTTTCCAGCTTTCGGAATGTTACCCGGGTCTTTACATAATTAATAATTGTTTTTCCGCTTACGCTGTTATAGATGGCAAAGCCGGTATAAACCGAATGTGTTTTTCCGCTTAACAGTTTTAGAATCTCCGCCGCATCCTTTTCATCTTTCGGCTTACCAATTATTTTCTTATTGAGGACAACAATAGTATCGGCAGTAATTATTATCCCGCACTTTACTTTTGATTTTGCAGCCTCAAGCTTCTGAAGTGATAATCGTTTAACGGTACTGACCGGGTGTTCACCATCCGGGATTTCCTCATTAAGGTCAACACTAAAGGATTTAAACTTAAGATTGAAAAGTTTCAGCAATTTTCTCCGTCTCGGAGATTTAGATGCTAAATAAACCGGTATGTCCGTCTTTATCATTTACATTTCTCTTAAGCTGGTATTCGGGAAGTAAAAATACAAAATTTCATCGAATTTTCTACCCTGCCTTGACTGTCCGATTGCTCCCCACTGGCAAAATCCAACCCCATGCCCATTACCTTTGCCTTTAATCTTTAAGCCGGAAAGATAACGGCCCTTATACTCCGGCTCCAGTTCAAAATTTGTACTCCTTAGTATTCCATTAGTCTGCTTCGATTTAATCACATTCCTAATCTGGTTTCCGGTTAAGACAATCTTCTTTGTCTTTCTGTCTCTGCTTTTGAGCATTATATCTAGTTCATTAACCCTGCCGGATTCAAACCGGCTGTTAATTTCAATTAACATGATAGTATATTTTGTATTGGCAATATATTTTGCTGACTGCAATAGTTTTATCAATTCGGCAGAAGTATAATTCTCTTCCCAGTATAATCCGGGAGCTATGCTGCAAAATGGTTCTTCCCCGCATCTGACACCTTTCAGGTAGCCAATTTTCTTCTGACTGAATACATTATCACAATTTTCCGTACTGCCGCCACATGCCGAGAAATAAAATGTTTTTGCCAGTTCCTCATTATATAACAGCACGAGATGATTCGTCTCTATGATAGCCTGATTAGTATAAACCCTCTCTGCTTTTATGCCGGAATAAATCTGATCCCGTTTGTCCGGATAAATATCAAAGTCATCTTTAGCTTCCCTTAATTTCATATAGGTATAGTTGCGCATACAAACGGCGAAAGCCTTCAGAGCTTCAAAATCACCCGGCTTTGAAGCCACACCCATTTCCGGATGAATTACTGCTTTCAGGTAGTCTTCAATATCCAGAACATTAATAAGCATAAGCTTACTGCTATCTGATTTTACCCTGAATATTCCCCGATATTTATTTTCTTTATAATCAAGCGGGTTATTATCCTCAAAAGGCTGAATATCAATCTGATCAACCAGATATTTATTTATCCCGACTTTAAGTAATATCTTATTGCCTTTCGCAAGGAATCTTACTTTATCGCTTTCGTTTTTTAAAGGAATAATCTTACTATCAGCATGTAACTCAAGCAGGGCACTAAATTTAATGTCTTCGGAATGCAGGTCTTCATCCAGTAAAACCCGGACTACCTTCATCTCCCGGATTTCTTCAACAACAATTTTTGAAACAGCACGTGAAGGCACAGTACACTGCAACATAAAAAAAGCTAATAGCAAAACTGGAATGTATTTCAACATTGTGCGGGTCTATAGCCGAAAAGAGTACTCACTTTATTGCAGACAATTGGGCGGACTATCTAAACATCGCCTTAATGCTTCCCCATGTACGCTTTACACCGGAAACATTACGGTTTGTAACAACAACTTCACCAGAATTAGACTCTCCGTCTGAAAAGATAAATCTTAACCGGTATTTATAAACATTGTCTGTGGTTTTGTAGGCAGTCTGATCTGTATAGGTATAATAGGAATTACTTCCCTTAGGAGCAACAGATACTATTGCCACAAAAGAGCCGTTAACTGTTTTTCTTTCTATTACAATGCTCTGAAGATTATTCTCCTCGCCGGTATTCCATTCAAGCACTACATTGCCACCGGAACTCTTTGCCGTAAAAGAAAGTAAGTAAACTCCCGCTAATATTGTACCTGTAAAGGCAACAAGCAGAAACAGAAATAGTAATATAACGCTTGATTTTTTCATGTATCCAATATATCTGTTTAAGAAAATAATGTCAATGCCTGAAAACCCGGATTATATAAATATTCCTGAAGGTTTTCGCTTCTTGCTTCATTTCATCAAATAAACTCATCCTGAAAATTAAAACAGACTGACTATAAAAGTAATAATCAAAAAATCAGAATGACGAATGTCAGATTCTCCTTCGGAATCCTTCGCCCAAAACTTCATGCACATTCCCGATAATTACAAATGCAGAAGGGTCTGTTTCCTTAATAATATCGCTGAGTACCGGCAGTTCTTTCATAGTAATAACTGTAAAAATAATTTCCCTTTCAGCATTTGAATACAACCCATGCGCCTTTAAACCGGTAGCGCCACGCCCCAGATCGTTCATTATCCGGTATGCTATCTCATCTGACTTTCCCGAAATTATACAGGCCATTCGCGCATAATCAAAGCCGTCAATTATCATGTCAACTATCCTGGCTGATATGAACAAAAGGAACAACGCATAGAGAGTAAGCGACATGGCCGGCCTTTGTGGCGAAAGATTTTTTATTTCAATAATGATTCCGGCAAGAATTATAACAAAAAAGTCTGTAAACATGATCGCCGTCCCTGGTTTCCAGCCATATCTTTTCTGTAATATGGCTACAATTATATCTGAACCTGCAGTAGTGCCCTTAAACTTAAAAATTACTCCAAGTCCGAGTCCTAAAAGTACTGAACCAATCAAAATCAGGAAGAGGAAATCATTGTGCAACAGGTATTTTATTGTCCGTGTATCCTGGAGCTTAATAAATCTCAGCCCGGGCATATCCCCCCTGAACAGATCTATAAAAAGAGAAGTGCATGAAAAACCGAAGAAAGTCCTCGCACCAAAGCTTCTGCCTAATTCCTTAACACCCCAGATATATAACGGAATGTTAAACAGCCACATCATTAAGCCAACGGGAATTTTGTAATCAGACAGATAATAGACTGCCATCGCAAGTCCGCTTACTCCGCCCGGCACTACCTGCGCATCGATAAGAAAAATACCTATACCGAGCGCTATAACAGCCGCGCCTGCGGCTATAAAGAAATAGTCCCTTATGACATATTTATTAAATGATATCAATGCCATGAATTACCTTAGTGAATTGCTGTATAGTCCACTAATAAATCAATACAAAAACCGGCTGGTACCTGATTCTTTTTTTAAGTTAGAACATAAAAACGGGAACAAAGGACTGAAACCAAAAAATTAAAGCTTAGTAATTATCATCATCGTCATCCTTGAAATGATCATGCTTGTCATCATCCATAATATCATTATAAAAATCCACGTCATCACTATCAGCATCATCGAAGACATCCATATCATCATCCGGCTTTGCTTTTTTGCCAAATCCTGCCTCACTCATTGTTTCTGTATCCTCTTCTTCTTCGTCAAAATCAAAGTCGTAGGGACTTATTATCTCAGGCAGTCTTTTGCGGGCTGATATGTCATACTTAAAGTTATTAAGCGAGCCGTTAAGAAAATAGAGTGACTCCTTTACATCGGAAAATTCCTTGTGTTCAAGAACCATCGGATTAACCGATTTAGCCGGGGTCTTTAATTTTGCATCAAAATCTTCTTTAAGCTGCTTTAAACTCTTTATTAACGGCTCTTCATTTTTAACTATATATCCTTCATCAAATGAGTAGCTGTAAATTTTCTTGTCTTCATTGGTATAAATATACTTACATATATATTCATTCTTTACGTTTGAGAAAAGAAAATAAATTTTCATCTTTTTCCCTCTGTTATATTCATTACTGTTTATTTAATACAATGGGAATTTAGTAGCTAATTTTCCAAAATTCAATTTTAAAATGATTTTATTTAATCTCTTTTTTTTTTCTCTCCATAAAATCATATTTTAAGACTTGGAAAAAGAATACCAAAAGAGGGCAGATGAGCTTTGAACCATCATACATAAAACTGCTAAAGTCAGGCGAACTTAAAAAAAGAGCTAAAACAGCCGATAAAATCCTGTCAGCTTGTAACTGTTGCCCACATAACTGCCTTGTGGACAGAAACTACAAACCTGGCAGTTGTCTTAGCGGATACCTGCCGGTTGTATCTTCCTACACTCCCCACTTTGGCGAAGAGCCTGTTTTGTCAGGTTCAAATGGTGCAGGTAATATCTTCTTCGGCGGTTGCAATCTCAGGTGCGTTTACTGCCAGAATTTTGAAATCTCACAGAACCGGGAATCAGAGCGACAGTATGAAATAAGTATTCAGGAACTTGCCCGAATCATGACAGAGCTTCAGAATAAAGGCTGTCATAATATCGGACTTGTCTCCCCTACGCATTTTTCCGCACAAATTATTAAAGCTGTTTACTTGGTAGCCCGGACGGGGCTTAACATTCCAATAATTTACAACACAAACGGTTATGATTCGGTTAATATGCTCCGGCTTCTGGATGGGATTATCGATATTTACCTGCCCGACTTCAAATATGGCGACAGCCTTAACGCCAGACAATATTCTAAAATTCCTGACTATTTCCATTTCGCCTCCGATGCAATAAAAGAAATGCACCGGCAGGTTGGAAGCGTCCTTGTTTACGAAGGTGATACTGTTGTCCGCGGACTAATTATCAGACACCTCGTGCTACCGAACGGACTTTCAGACTCTGAAGAAGTTTTCAGGTTTATTTCCAGTGAAATAAGCCCTGAAATTCATATTTCACTTATGTCACAATATTATCCGGCAAATAAGGCAAATGATGAGATTTTAATCAGCCGGACTCTCCGTCCCTCTGAATATGAAAAAGCAATCACCATGATGGAAAAATACAGACTGACAAACGGATGGATACAGGAAATGGAAAGCTCCCATTACTACCGCCCGGAATTCAGCAAAAACAGAGAAAAACCATTCACAAATTAGAAAATATCGTAAATCCTGTATAATTTCTCCTGTTCTTTAAGGCAACAATAGTCTTTAATCCAAATAAATTTTATATGCCTGTCTTAAGTCAAAAAAAACTATCCTTTCTATAATATTCCCCGGTAGATTTTTCCAGTTCTTCTTCCCGCGCCTGTATTCTGTTATCTGCCGGAAGTGAAGGAATCTTTGTATCCCTCCGACCGGATAATATGGATTCAATAATTCCTGACCCGGTTATGTCTGCAATATAATTTTATTACTGTATATATTTTTATGTTTATTTCTT
>JBAXDX010000058.1:0-18561 GCA_037140715.1 Ignavibacteria bacterium | reverse complement strand
TTTCCCGATTACAAATCGGGACACTCTAACCGGACTGAGCTACGCCCCGAATAAATATTAAGATGATAAAGAACTTATTCGATTGAAAGCCGGGATGATCTAACCGGACTGAACTATTGTAATGCTGTCAGTTCTTATATATTGCGTCATTTAAGAGCTTATGGATTATTTATCTGTTTCGTCAGACGGGGCCTACTCATCGCTGACATATTCTGCTCCTTCAGGGCTTATGCGTTAATCCTGAAAAGGTGGAAGATAACAGCGCAGAGTAATGTCCTGTGAAGAACAGATATTTTTTCTACAATCCAAAGCCCTGAAGTGGTATAATAAAAGTCTGAGTGCTTAATCTGACAGTATCGTTGAACTATGTTCTGAATGAGCGAAACATTGCTTAAATACCACGCGCAAATATATATATTCTGAGCTTTAATTAACAACATTAAATAAAAAAATTTTGCTTCAAAAGTGAAATTAAATTATATTGAATATGTAATACACAGATAATAGTGTATTTAGTCTAAATTAGTCAAAAGGATTTATGAACGCGATAAAACAAATTATTCTGCCTCTATTATTATCAGTCTGGGTCTTTACCGGAAAAGATACATCTGCACAGCTTGCACAGGACAGCTGGGCGTTCGGTTTTGGTGTTAAATATCCTAAATTTATCAGTTCCGGGCTTTTTCCATCTGAAATTAACTATGGACTATTCGTGTCAGGGCAATGTAACTTTACTAAATATGTCGGGTTTAGACTAAATGCAAATTATCTTTACCTTGAAGGTAAAATTCCGGACAGAGGTATTACTCAGAGTGTTGATATGTTGGCATTGAATTATGAACTGCTCTATTACTTTATTCCTTATCAGTCTGTTTCTCCCTATTTTGTCGGCGGGTTTGGCAATACATTTTCAAAATTTAAGAAAGATATAAGCGGAATTCCGGGTAAATGGGATCTGGATTACCAGATGAACATGGGATTTGGCACCGAATGGGCTTTGGACGGTGAATGGAAGGTAATAACGGAGGTTGATTATCATACGTCAAATTCGGGTAAGATTGATGGTGTTTATAATGCGGGCAACGGGCTTTTGGGCGGGAATAATGATACATATACGTCTGTGCACCTGGGTCTTCAGTATTATTTCTTAAGAAACGAATCTTCCGGGTTAGCCGGTCTTTATGACGGCATTGCTTCTAAAGCTTTTGAAATAGATTATGACAGAATTGATGCTATTGTAAAAAAATATCAGTCGCATCCTGCAGAGTCCATAGATTATGGAAAAATCGAGGAGATAGTTAAAAAATCCGATGGAATGGGTTCCTCTCTCTATGCTTCCTCATCCAACTGGGTTCTGGTTGGAGTTAACTTTGGACCAAACAGCGCAAAGTTTGATGTTGAATCATATCCAATCCTTTATTATGCCGCTCAGACATTGTTACAGAATCCTGAAATGAAGGTCGAGATACAGGGATACTCTGACGATAAAGGGGAAGATATGGCAAATTTGAATATATCTCTTAAGAGAGCAAAAGCAGTTAAGGATTATCTTGTAGTCCGCGGAGTGAAAGCAGAGAGACTGACTGCAGTTGGGTTTGGCTCAAAGAATCCTGTTGGCGATAACAATTCTATTTCGGGCAGGCTGTTAAACAGAAGGATTGAGTTTAAGGTACTTAAATAGATATCCGCAAGGAATTATTTCAAAAAAAACCGCGTTGCAGTGGCTTTTTTTTTATATTTAGGACATGAAGAAATTAATATTATTACTGCTAATCCTTTCCTCTCCCATCTTTTCACAGACAATGACTTACGATGACTTCCTTGATGTCGCTAAGAAATCTCTTAATGTTGCCGCTCTGAAAGAATTGCGGATTATACTCCCTAAGGACTTTACTGTAACGGCTCTGGATATAGGGGACTTCTCAGGCGATGGTAAAAATGATTTCGGACTGGCGATAAAGCCTTCCAGATCCAACCGTGCGATATACGTCTATTTGTTTTGCGATTCTTTGGGGAGTTATGCGCTGGTTCATTCTGATACGCTCGACTTTGTGGAGCTTCCGATAGAAATAGGCTTCAGCATATCCAATCAGACATGCTTCCTTACTCATAAGATAAAAGATAAAAACTGGTCGATTACAGGCTATTCATATATAAGGAACGAGCTTGCCGTGACAGACCATTATAATACAGATGTCAGAAGTATTAAAAGAAACCTGATAGGAAAAGAGGTATATAATAATTATCAGACGCTTCATTCTTTTGAAGGGTATTATGACATAAATACACTCAATGAAATCAGAAAAAGCTATTTCCTGAGCCACCCGGTTTACGAAAGGAAGAGAAATATCTATAATTCATTTGTAAGGAGTTCTGTAATTAATGAATCATGGAGGTGGGACGATGCTGATACGTCAGTTAAAATGGAATATGGTAGAATTTCATTCAGCAGGGAAGCGGGTAGTTTAATAATCGATTTAAGGCTACATGAACAGTTTGCCAAAACTCTCGACAGCTCATCGTTGCAGAATATCTCTTTATTTTTTGACAGGACAATTAAAAGATCGCCAGGCTATTCCAGGAGAATTCCTGAGTTTAGGGATAAGCCGGATGAGGAAACTGGTTCAATAGATTTAACATGGAGCAATATCAGACCGGACAGCTCGGAATTACATGCCAACTGGGGCAAAAGTTATAATCATGAAGGGAAAGATGATATCAGATATTATCTGAATAATGAAGATGATATAAACTACAGACTTGAGTTACCCGTATCGCTTTTTAACTCTGACAGTATGCGGAATGAAGCAGGCATTTTCATTAAACTTGACCTGAGTCTGAAGAACAATACAAGGCTTTTGCTGACAAATTCAAATGGACGGAGCGATGATCCTTTTTCTTACGGAAGGCTGATATTCCTGGGTGATGGAGAATACTATGGTTCTGTCGGCAATGCGAAGTTCAAAAGGTTAATCAGGAAAATTATGGATAACGGATTTATCAATACGGGCAATCCATAATAATATTTAGATTCAGGCGGGAGAAATTATAGATATTTCGGGTTTGCTGGGAATAATTTGCTTTACTTTTAGGTGTAAATAGGATATTTTCGTATAAATAATTCCCTTTTAATTTATCCCCGTGAGGAAGAAAAGGAACAAATGAGTAGAAAATACATTCGAAATATAAATGGGAGAACCTCCGGGACCGCCTGATACAGGTTGCGTCAAGGGGGCTTTTTTGTAATGAATATAAAAGCAACGATAATTGATCAGGAAGGCATGAACAGGACGATAACAAGACTTGCTCATGAAATACTTGAACGCAACAAAGGCACAAAAAACATTGCCCTGATTGGTATGCGCACGCGCGGTGAGTATATTTCCAAAAGAATATTTGATAAGATCAGGGAGATTGATCACACGGAACCAGCTTATGGTGTGCTTGATGTAACGCTTTACCGCGATGACTTTCGTAAAAGGTTAAAGCAGCCGATGGTTTCGGTAACGAATATTACTTTTGACATCAATGAAAAAGATATTATACTGATTGACGATGTTTTATATACAGGCAGGACAGTCCGCTCGGCATTGGACGCAATTATGGACCTCGGACGACCGAATACGATTCAGCTTTGCGTGCTTGTAGACCGGGGTCATCGCGAGTTTCCTATCAGAGCTGATTTTATCGGTAAGAATATACCGACTTCTATTAATGAAGAGGTCAGAGTCAAGATGATCGAGAAGGATGATGAAGATGCCGTTTATCTGGTAGATATTCCCAAAGAGTAGTCGTTGCCGGCGAAACATTTGTTTCGCCTTTTCTTTAAATATTATAATATTAATGCTAACATAAGTGAGAATTAATCAATGCCTTTAACAAGCAGACATTTACTAGGCTTACAGGGAGTTCCGGCTGAGGATATACAGCTTATACTCGATACAGCCGTAACATTCAGAGAAGTGCTGGAGCGGCCTATTAAGAAGGTTCCTACCTTACAGGGGAAGACTGTCGTTAATCTTTTCTTTGAGAATTCCACGCGGACAAGGATATCATTTGAACTTGCACAAAAGAGACTTTCCGCTGACACGATTAACTTTTCAGTTTCAACAAGTAGCGCTAAAAAAGGTGAAACATTTAAGGATACTGTAAAGAATATCGAAGCGATGAAGGTGGATATGATTGTAGTCAGGCATGAATCAGCCGGAGTACCTCAGTTTCTTACCAGGATATCCGGTGCGAACATTATCAATGCTGGCGATGGCACGCATGAACATCCTACGCAGGGGCTTCTTGATATGTATTCGATAAAAGAGAAGTTAGGAAGACTCGAAGGATTAAAGGTTTGTATTGTAGGTGATTCAGCTCATAGCCGCGTGGCGCTGTCTAATATATTCGGGCTTAAAACTATGGGCGCAGAAGTATCTGTCTGTGGCCCCGCAACTATGATTCCGCGGGATATTGACAAGCTTGGCGTGAAAGTCTATCATAATATCAATGAAGCAATTAAAAACAGCGATGTGCTGAATGTACTCAGGATTCAGCTTGAGCGGCAGGCGGGAGCTTTATTCCCATCGTTAAGGGAGTATCATAATTATTTCGGAATCACATCCGAAAGGCTTGAGAAATTCAACAAAGATATTATCATTCTGCATCCGGGACCTGTCAACCGTGGCGTTGAGATATCTTCTGAAGTGGCCGATGGTCCTTATCAGATTATACTTGAGCAGGTTACCAACGGAGTTGCAGTCAGAATGGCAGTACTTTATTTACTTGGAACATTAAACGCTAAGGATATGATATGAAAATAGTATTAAAAGATATAATATTAATAAATCCGGAACAGAACTTAAATGAGCGGAGTAATCTGCTTATTACTGACGGCATAATATCCAAGACAGGTTCGCTGACAGGTAGCGATACCGAAGGGGCAAGAGTATTTGAGTTTAATGACAAATACTGTGTTCCGGGACTGCTTGATATGCATGTTCATCTTAGAGAACCGGGCAGGGAAGACGAAGAAACAGTTATTACGGGCAGTAACAGTGCGGCTGCCGGAGGCTTTACGGCTGTTGCCTGTATGCCTAATACTAATCCTGCTATAGACAGCGCTGAAGTTGTAGGTTTCATTAAAGAAAAAGCGAAGAATCATCTTGTTGATGTATATCCTGTTGCGGCAGTAAGCCACGGAAGGAAAGGTGAGTCCCTTGCCCCGATGGCGGAGCTTGCCGAAGCAGGAGTTGTAGGTTTTAGCGATGATGGAAATGTTATCAAAAGTGCTAAACTTATGAAGCTTGCTTTAGAGTATGCAGGTATGTATAACCTGCCGGTTATTGAACACTGCGAAGATGAATCGCTTGCCGGCGGTGCGATGAATGAAGGCGTTATGTCAACGTTCCTTGGACTGCCTCCGTTGCCTTCGGTAGCTGAAGATCTTATTGTAATGAGAGATATACTGCTTGCGGAATATACCGGTGGCAGGGTTCACATTGCGCATATCAGTACTAAGAATGCCGTTGATATGGTTCGTCAGGCAAAGAAAAAAGGAATTAATGTAACTGCCGAAGTAACGCCTCATCATTTTACGCTAACTGAAGAATCATTGAAAACTTATGATACAAACTATAAGATGAATCCTCCATTGAGAACAAAAGAAGATGTTGCGGCAGTACTGGAGGGGTTAAAGGATGGAACTCTCGACTGTATCGCAAGCGACCATGCTCCCCATTCAATTGAGGAAAAGGAGATGGAGTTTAATTATGCTCCAAATGGAATAATCGGTCTTGAGACACAGCTCGGTCTTGCCTTAAGTGAGCTTCTGCATAAGAAGGTCTTAACGATTGAGCAAATTATTGAGAAGATGTCTATAAATCCCAGAAGGATACTCAATATACCAGTACCTAAATTTGCAGTTGGCGAGAAGGCTGATTTGACGATTATTGATATTAACCAGGTTTGGACAGTTGATATTAAGTCATTCAAATGCCGTTCAAAGAATTCGCCATTTGATAAACGCCTGCTGACCGGTAAATCAGTCGCAGTAATCAACAAGTGCCAGATGTATTATGAAGACAGATTCTTCCGGTTATAAGAGATCTGTCAGACTTAAACAATTTTACATAACAGGAGTATAAAAATGAAAGACAAACTATATTATATTTTACCGGCAGGGATATTATCAGCCGGAATTATTATCTGCACAATAATTATTTCCTTAACATGGAGTGGTACAAGGAAATCTGATCAGACCATTACGGTAACCGGGTCGGCAAAGAAAGAAATCATATCTGATATTGCTTTCTTAAGGGGTTCAGTCTCAACACAGGCATCAACGGCAGAGATATCTTTTAACGAGTTAAACATAAAAAAAGCTGAGTTGCTGAAGTATTTATCCGGTAAAGGATTTTCACAGGAAAAAGTAAACTTCTTTCCTGTTGTTTCCTATTCCATTTTTGAATTAGGTACTGAGGGCAGACCGACAAACAAAGTTATTGCATATAACTATAGTCAGAGAGTGGAGATTAGTTCAACTGATGTTCAAAAGATTAAAGAAATATCGCTTGATATCAGTTCGCTGATAAATCGGGGAGTGAGTTTTATGGTTGAGATGCCTGAGTATCATTATACGAAGTTAGCTGATGTAAAGATTGAGATTCAGGCTGAAGCGGCAAAGGACGCGAAGAACCGGGCGGAGAAAATAGCTACATCTACCGGAAGATCATTAGGTATTTTGAGGAATGCCCGAATGGGGATACTTCAGATTACCCCGAAGTTTTCCAATATGGTGTCTGATTATGGTGTCAATGATGTAAGTTCCATTGAAAAAGAGATAACCGCTGTTGTAACGGCATCATTTGCTATTGAATAACGTATATGAATTATCAGCACCTGATTAATGCACTCATTATAACCTTGTAAGATAACTGTATTTTAAAGCTCTATATTATTATATTTGTACAGTTATTTATTGAGTGAAATGTGTCGTGCCTGATTAAAGAAATCATGCGGACTGGACAAAGAATCGTATAGAGCATATTTAAAATCTTCGTAGATAATAGTTCTCCACAAGTAAAATTTAAGCCTAAGAGCCGTTATACCTTAAAATATCTTGACAATGTAAGTCATATACTTTATATTCGCAAACAAATAAATAACACATGAACCGGACATCGATAAACAGAAACGCAAAAACATTAAGATATTATTCTGATGTAATATCCCTGGTTACGTATTCTGATACACCTCCTCTTACTCTGAAGAAGCGGATTACCGGTATTAAAGTCATTCACGCGATTATTACGCTAAATGATTAAGCAACCGGTCAATCCTTAAAAAGAATAACATATCATAACATTTCAATTCAAGGGTTGACCTGAAGACCGGATGGGAATAATTCGTAATTATTCTACATCCCGTATCGTATATTTATTCGAAAACTTAATTTGAAATATTAAAAACAATTGAATACAGACTGGAGAGATAATAATGATTGACAATTCGGGTTTTCCGGAACAGCAGGGTTTATATTATCCTGAGTTTGAAAAAGACAGCTGCGGAGTTGGATTTGTAACTCATATAAAAGGGGAGAAGTCGCATGAAATTATCCGAAACGGTATTAAGATATTAGAAAGCCTCAGTCACAGAGGTGCGTGCGGATGCGATCCGCTTACCGGCGATGGAGCCGGCATTATGATACAAATCCCGGATGAGTTTTTCCGGAAGGAATGCGCTAAGATAAATATCGACCTGCCTCCTGAAGGCGAGTATGGTGTTGGTTTTATTTTCCTTCCTCCGATATTAGAAGAGCGTAGTCAGATTCAGGTTTGGTTTGAGAAGGTGATAAAAGAAGAAGGCGGTAAGTTCCTTGGCTGGAGGGAGGTGCCTCATGATAGTTCTAAAATTGGAACAGTTGCGCGTTCTGTCGAGCCGGTTCTTCAGCAGGTATTTATCGGTCTTGGCAAAAATACAAAGCCGGAAGACCTCGAAAAAAGACTATATATTATCCGTAAACAGATTTGGAATAAGATTAATACCAGCGATATGTATCAGAAAACTTATTTTTATATATGCAGTCTTTCTTCCAGGACAATTGTTTATAAAGGGCAGTTACTTGCGCAGCAACTGGATCAGTTCTATCCCGATCTTGCCGATCCTGATATTAAGTCGGCAATAGCTATGGTACACTCACGTTACAGCACTAATACATTCCCGACATGGGCGCTTGCTCATCCCCACAGGATGATTGCTCATAATGGTGAGATAAATGCTTTAAGAGGTAATATCAACTGGATGCAGGCTAGAGAAAACCAGCTTAAGAGCGAAATCTTCGGCAATGAGATAAATAAAATACTAAGAGTAATTGCGCCAAATAAAAGTGATTCAGCTACCTTTGACAATGTGCTGGAAATGCTTGTTATATCCGGTCGTTCTATTCCTCATGCTATGATGATGATGATTCCTGAAGCATGGAAGTCGCATGAAACAATGAGTCAGGAGAAAAAAGATTTCTATAAGTATCATTCCTGCCTGATGGAGCCGTGGGACGGGCCTGCTTCTATTACATTTTCCGATGGACGCTATGTAGGTGCTGTGCTTGACCGAAACGGGCTTCGTCCTTCGCGTTACTGTATAACGAGCGATGATATTGTCATTATGGCTTCCGAAACCGGAGTGCTTCCTGTTGAACCTGAGAAGATACTTGTCAAAGAACGGCTTCAGCCCGGGAAAATGTTTCTGGTTGATACGGTTGAAGGCCGCATAATTGACGACACGGAATTAAAGCATCAATATGCTGTACGCAATCCTTATGGAAAGTGGCTGAAGGACAATATGTTTGAACTTGACGACCTTCCTGAACCAAAGGAAGTACAGGGTCTTAATGAAAAAACTTTGTCTGAACGTCAGAAAGCTTTCGGTTACACGCTTGAGGATTCAAAAATTATTATCCAGCCGATGGCTGTTAATGGTGAAGAACCAATTGGTTCGATGGGTTCCGATACTCCGCTTGCGGTGCTGAGCTATCGTCCGCAAATGCTTTATAATTATTTCAAGCAACTTTTTGCACAGGTTACTAATCCTCCGATAGATTCAATTCGCGAAGAGATTGTTATGTCTGCCGATATTCTGCTTGGCTGCGAAGGCAATCTGTTAAGCGAAACGCCGGAAAACTGCAAAAGGCTCAGAGTTACTCATCCGATAGTTACTAACCGTGAACTGGAAAAAATCCGCAATGTTAACAGGGGCGGGATAAAATCAAAAACGCTGTCATGCGTATTTAAAAAGAAAGACGGAGTCAGAGGTCCTGAGATGGCGCTTGAAGCCTTGTTTAAGGAAGCTGATCAGGCAATCAAAAAAGGTTTTTCTATTCTTATTATTTCAGACCGTGATGTGAACAGCGAAAACGCGCCGGTGCCTTCGTTGCTCGCCTGCGCCGGATTAAATAATCATCTTGTAAGGCAGGGTGCCCGTACAGAAGTCAGCCTTGTGGTTGAAACCGGAGATGCAAGAGAGACGCATCATCTGGCTGTTCTGCTTGGTTACGGAGCGGAAGTTATTAACCCTTATATGTTGTTCGAAATAATTGAAAATGATATTAATAACGGAATCTATCCTGCAGGTCTGACCTTTGAACATGCCCAGCAAAATATACTTAAAGCCGCGAAGAAGGGGCTTTATAAGATTATTGCCAAGATGGGGATATCTACTATTCAATCCTACTGTGGCGCTCAGATATTTGAGGCTATTGGACTGAATGAGGATTTTGTGAAGAAATATTTTACTTCAACTCCGACAAGGATTGGCGGAGCGGGCATTATTGAGGTTGGTGAAAGCCAGATAATGAAACATAATCATGCTTATCCGGAAGAAAATACAACTGATAATCTTCTGGATCCGGGCGGTGAATATCAGTGGCGTCAGACCGGAGAACATCATCAGTATAATCCGCAGACTATTCCATTGCTCCAGCAGGCAGTTCGCTCGGGCAGTTATAAAATATTTAAACAATATGCTGCGCTTGTTAACGATAAAGAATTAAACCTGACAAGCATCCGTAGTTTGTTAAGGTTCAGGAAGAGCAATCCTATTCCGGTTGAAGAAGTTGAAAGCGCGGGTGAAATAATGAAACGTTTTGCCACAGGTGCTATGAGCTATGGTTCAATTTCAAAAGAGGCGCATGAGACGCTTGCTATTGCCATGAACCGTATCGGCGGATTCTCCAATACCGGCGAAGGTGGCGAAGATCCTGCGCGTTTTAAGAAGGATGACAATGGCGACTGGAGACGAAGCCGTATTAAACAGGTGGCTCCCGGGCGATTCGGAGTTACGATTGATTATCTTGTTAATGCTGATCAGATTCAGATTAAAATGGCTCAGGGTGCCAAACCGGGCGAAGGCGGACAACTGCCTGGTCATAAGGTCAGCGAAGAAATAGCAAGAACAAGGCATACTATTCCCGGCGTTGGATTAATCTCGCCTCCGCCACATCATGATATTTATTCTATCGAAGATCTTGCTCAGCTTATATATGACCTTAAGAATGCAAATGCAAAAGCTGATATAAGCGTTAAACTTGTTTCTGAAATTGGTGTGGGCACAATTGCCGCGGGCGTTGCTAAGGCTAAGGCTGATCATATATTAGTAAGCGGTTTCGAAGGTGGCACGGGCGCTTCGCCGCTTACGTCAATTAAACATGCGGGACTGCCTATCGAACTTGGCATTGCTGAAGCTCAGCAGGTGCTGGTTATGAATGATTTAAGAGGACGTGTAAGACTGCAGGCCGATGGACAGATTAAGACCGGTCGCGATGTCGTAGTAATCGCAATGCTCGGCGCTGATGAATTTGGGTTTGCCACCTCTGCTTTAATATCGATGGGCTGTACTCTTCAGAGAAAGTGCCATCAGAATTCCTGCTCTGTCGGTATTGCTACGCAGGATGAAGAACTAAGGAAAAACTTTGCCGGAAAGCCTGAGCATGTAATAAATTTCTTTACATTTATTGCTGAAGAAGTTCGTGAAATAATGGCAGAGCTTGGCTTTAGAAGGTTCAGCGATATTGTCGGCCGCGTTGACTTGCTTGAATCGGAAGACCTGGTTAATCACTGGAAAGCGAAGAATCTCGACCTTACAAAAATATTGCATAAGCCTTCTGTTCCGCCGTATGTAGCTATCGGACATATAGAAAAGCAGATACATGATCTTGGCCGTGCTATTGACCTGAAATTAATTGAAGCAAGTCGCGATGCGATTGAAAATAATACTCCGGTTAAGTTTAATTCGAAAATTAATAATACTAATCTTGCTGTCGGCACAATGCTTAGTTCTGAAATTGCGAGACTGCATGGGCTGGCAGGCCTGCATGAAGATACAATCCAGATTGACTTCAAAGGCTCTGCCGGACAAAGTTTCGGGGCATTTCTTTCAAGGGGAGTTACTCTGACTCTCGAAGGTGATGCGAATGATTATGTTGGTAAAGGTCTCTCTGGCGGTAAGATAATTGTCTATCCTCCAAAGGAAGTAAAGTTTGTTCCTGAAGAAAATATTATTGTCGGTAATGTTGTTTTATATGGAGCTATTCAGGGTGAAGTTTATTTTCGCGGACTTGCGGGCGAGCGTTTCGCAGTCCGCAATAGCGGTGCTTCGGCGGTAGTCGAGGGAATTGGTGCTCATGGCTGTGAGTATATGACTGGCGGTCGCGTTGTTATTCTCGGTCCTACCGGAAGAAATTTCGCTGCCGGAATGAGCGGAGGTATAGCTTACGTTTGGGATAAGAACGGTGACTTTGATATTAATTGTAATAAGGCAATGGTTGAGTTATTCAGGATAGAAACCAGGCAGGATTTGGATGAATTATGGGCGATGATAGAAAATCATTATCGCTATACTAACAGTTCTGTTGCCAAAAATATTCTTTCTGACTGGGATAATATTGTCGGGCAATTCGTAAAGGTATATCCAACCGATTACAGAAGAGTAATTGAAGAGAATCTTGCTGCAACGGAACGGGAACGAATTGAATCAATCGTAAAATAATTAAGAGGGGACGATAACAATGGGCGAGATAAAAGGCTTTATAAAATATAAAAGAAAAGATGTCGAAAAAGAATCTCCTGAAAGCCGTGTTAAACATTTCAATGAATTTACGTTGCCTCTGAAAGAGGCTGATATAACAGTTCAGGGTGCACGCTGTATGGATTGTGGCATTCCTTTCTGTCAGTCAGGATGTCCGGTTGGAAATATTATTCCCGACTGGAATGATCTTGTTTACCGCAATCAGTGGGCAAGCGCAGCCGAGAGATTATTCAAAACAAATAATTTCCCTGAATTTACAGGCCGCGTATGTCCCGCTCCATGCGAGAACTCATGCGTGCTTGCGATTAACCAGCCTGCCGTAACCATTAAGAATATTGAACTGTCAATTATAGAGAAGGCATTCGGAGAAGGCTGGGTTACTCCGCGTCCGCCGAAGATACGTACAGGAAAGCGTGTTGCGGTTATTGGCTCAGGGCCGAGCGGACTTGCTGCCGCTGATCAGATAAATAAATACGGGCATGTTGTAACTGTCTATGAAAAGAATGAAACTCCCGGTGGTCTTCTGCGATTTGGTATTCCCGACTTTAAGCTTGAAAAATGGGTTATCGAACGCCGTCTTAAAGTGATGTATGAAGAAGGCGTTAATTTCATTACTCAGACAAATATTGGCATTGATATTCCGATAAAGGATTTAGCAAAACAGTATGACGCGATTGTACTTTGCGGTGGTGCGGAACAGCCGAGAGATATGCCCGTACCAGGACGCGAGCTTGAAGGAGTTTATTTTGCTATGCAGTTCTTATCAAGGCAGAACCGTGTAAACGCAGGGCAGTTGATTGAACCGGTCGAAGCAATCAGCGCTAAGGGAAAGAAAGTAGTTGTACTGGGTGGTGGCGATACGGGAAGTGACTGCGTAGGAACATCAATAAGACAGGGCGCGGCTTCTGTGCAGAATTTTGAACTGATGCCCCGTTCTCCTAAAGAGAGGACTGAAGATAATCCCTGGCCGCAGTGGGCTTTTATCGAGCGTGCTTCTTCTTCGCATGAGGAAGGATGCGAACGCGATTTTTCAATACTTACAAAGCGTTTCAGCGGAGTTGACGGCAGGCTTAAAAAATTACATTGTGTCAGAGTTGAATTTAGCGCGAAGGATCCCGTAACCGGCAGACAACAGATGAAAGAAATTGAAGGCAGTGAGTTTGAGGTTGAAGCCGATCTGGTATTGCTGGCTTTAGGTTTTACAGGACCGGTCAAAAACGGAATGCTTGATGAACTTAGAGTTGACATCGATGAAAGAGGAAATGTCAAAACCGGAACAGACCGGATGACAAATATCCCGGGTGTCTTTGCCGCCGGCGATATGAGGCGCGGGCAGTCTCTTGTTGTATGGGCAATCAATGAAGGCCGCGCAGCCGCCGAATCAGTTAACCGTTTTTTAAGTGAACCCTTGAGATAGATGCGCTATAGCGTAATATTGTCAGATTAACACAATATATTGCATCTTTTCTTTTGCGTATATGGTAATTTTTATAATCTCTCCGGCTGTCGGGAACCGTTTCCCGACAGCATTTCAAAAGCCGTAAATCCTGCGTCTAAACATCCTCTTTCTGTCAATTCCCGAAACTCGTCTTTTTTAATTTCCCGGCTTTCTCAGAAAGCTCAATGATTTCTGATGGAAGAATTCCTTTTTAAGTTGATAAAACATCAGGTGTTTCTTCCGGGGATATTTATTAACTTTGTTGCCTGCCGGATTATACGCCCTTCCTCTATATTAATACATCTCGAAAACGGATTCATGATGGGGAAAAAGTATCTCCGCGTGGTTCCGTGAATGTAATTTTTTCACCCATTTGTTGTTGCTTTAGCTTATTTTTGTTTATAATAATGCTTAAAAAATGGAGGTCTGATTGATTCAGTCAATTTTAAGCCGAATCTATTTCGGCAATTCTGTCTATGACTATTCAGCCAGTTGTGCTATGCTGCTCATTGGTTTCATCGTTATTTTTATCCTGAAAAGAACTGTCTTAAAAAAGCTTAAAATATATACAAGCAAGACCAAAAGCCGTATAGATGATTTAATTGTACTGCAAACCGAGAAATTTGGCATCCCGTTGCTATATTTTTGCGTGTTATATTTTTCAGTTATATCTCTAAGAGTTCCGGTTTATGCGCGTAAATATATCAATGCGGCGCTTGTTATTATTGCTACTTTCTTTACAGTCCGCTTTATTCTGCTGGGAATAAATTACTCGCTCAAATATTTCGCACGGAACCGGGAATCCAATGAACCGGTAGGCATTAAAGGTGTGTCAACGTTTGTCAGTATACTTATATGGGGACTTGCCCTTGTTTTCCTGCTTGATAATCTTGGGTTTAAGATTTCAGCTGTTGTTACCGGTCTTGGTATCGGAGGTATTGCCGTAGCTCTTGCTGCGCAGGCCGTTCTTGGTGATTTATTCAGTTATTTCGTCATTTTCTTTGACCGTCCGTTCCAGACCGGAGATTTTATTTCCGTTGATGACAAATCCGGTACGATTGAAAAGATAGGTATCAAGACTACAAGAATCGCAGGCGTTGGAGGAGAACAGATTATTTTTCCTAATTCCAACCTGACTAATTCCCGCATACATAATTTTAAACGGATGCAACACAGAAGGATACTCTTTAAGATTAACGTTGCTTACCAGACACCCCTGAATCAGTTAAAAGAAATTCCGCTGATAGTTAAATCCATAATAGACGGACTTGAATCAGCAAAGTTTGACCGTGCGCATTTCCTGACTTTTGGTGATTCGAGTCTTGTCTATGAAATAGTCTATTTCGTTAACAGTCCTGATTTTATTGTATATGCCGATACTCAGCATCTGATCAATCTGATGATATGCGGGGAATTCGAAAAGCGGGGAATAACGATAGCCTATCCGACAAGAACAATTTTCATGGGTAATCAGGAAAAAGGGGGGCATTTTAAAGATTAGTAACTATTCAGGAGCTAAAAGAATAATGTCATGTTAAACTGGAAATTCCAGAACAACCCTTGTTCCATTTTCACGTTCTATTCTTATAGAGCCTTCCAACTGCTCTGTCAGTATTCCCACAAGTGCCATCCCAAAGTTGTCCGGATTGTCAAAATCAACAGATTCAGGCATACTGTTGCCATTGTTCTGAACTACAATAGAAGCAATATTCCCATTCAGGAAAGCGGAGATAACAATTAATCCATCAGGTTTATCTGTAAACGCATGTTTTATAATATTGGTTAAAATCTCGTTAATTATTATTCCGAGAGGCTGAAGTTTTCTTGCACTCAAAACGAAATCATCAATCTTTTTCTCAGTTTGTACTGATGTACTATTGGAAAAATCTGCCATAATTTCATCTATGAGAGACGGGAGATAATCCAAAACCGACATTGCTGTATAACCGGCAAACTGGTACAATTTATTATATAAGACCATTACGCTCCGTATGCGACTTGCGGCATCTTCGAGGGCTTCAATAGCTACAGGGTCTTCCAAAGTCCCGGATTGCAGGGAAAGGAGACTGGTTATAGTGTTCATATTATTCCTGATCCGGTGATGCACTTCTATTAGGATCAGTTCTTTTTCTGCGAGAAGATTTTTAATTTTCTCTTCTGCCAGCTTGTGCTCAGTAATGTCAAAACTAAGCACGGCAATCGATGTAATCTCTCCATCGGCGTTGATAATCGGAGAATAATTTACTTCAACCCAGCGCGGTCTCGATTCAAGGATGAAGGTATTTTCATAAGAAACTGTTTTGCCTGCTTTTACTTCATTGATATACTTCAAAGCGAATTGATAATTCTTTTCTCCAATAATATCCTTTATATGACTGCCTATGATTTTATTTACCGGAATCCCGAATGATTTTTCAAAAACCTCATTTACAAATTCATAATGCAAAGTATTTGCATTGACATAAGCAAGATGCCCTCGTATCCTGGAAGCAATGATTGTAAGCTTTTTGTTGAAATTAAGCGTAGTAAGTTTACTCTCAGTTACATCCTGAACTATGCCGTGTAACCCTGTAACCATGCCATCGGCATCGTAATCGACTGTACCGTAAGTGAAAGTATGTCTGTGATTTTTATCCGGACGCACCATCTCCAGTTCTAATTCATAAGGTTTTTCAAACCGCAAAGTTTTTTCTACCGCTTCACTCAGCAGTTGCCAGCTTTCAGGCGTATAGACAGATGACATTTCAGTAAAGCTGGGAGCAGGGAGATTTGGATCGAGCCCGGTAATATTGAAAAGTTCTTTTGACCATTCTATTTTATCTGTCGCGACAGTCCACCGCCAGATACCAACGCGGGCTAACTGCTGAGCTTCCTGCCAAATTTTTTCGTTCCTGTAGAATTCTTCTTTTGCGAGTTTCTGTTCAGCCAGTTCATTTTTCAGTTTTTCATGAGTTTCAAAAAGCTTAAATGCTATCTTTATTGATGCGTTGAGAGCTGATTTCCCTGATCTTTTTTTCACATAACCGTAGGATGTTATCTTTCCTATTTTCTCTGCTATTTCAGGTTCTATACGTCCGGATAAAAATACTATGGGGATTACGTGTTCTTTCAGTATCTCTATTGCTGTTTCTATGCCGTCCAAACCAGCTCCCAGATAGATATCCATGAGAATTAGATTAATAAAATTATTTGTTTTGCAAATCTCAATAGCTTTTTCGCCTGTATTTACAGTAACAACATTATATCCTAATTTCTCAAGAGTCATTCTCCCAGATATTGCTGTAATAGTTCTGTCTTCCACGAGGAGGATTGTTTTTGGGTTTTCACCGGTCATGCTTTATTTCCACTTTAATATAGATTTTGTGTAACTACTCAGCATAATTTTAATAGTGTCGAATTCAGGCTATTTTCATACTTCCCAATTCTTAAAGAATAAATTAAAAGTGTGATTTTGAGCTGAAATATAAATATCTCAAAAACGTGCTGAGTAATTACGATTTTGTAATCTCACAGGTTCAGCCCTGAAGGGCATAATATAATAGTCAGGGGCAACGCCCTGAAAAATTTAATTCATTGTCGTGGCTGACAACAAGGAGGGAAATTTATCGTACACATATTTATTATTCTGTTTTTCGACTTAAATAATTACAAAGATTAACTGATATCAGCAATCTGTATTTGTTCTTCGCCTGAGATAATCTTTTCAAGATCAAGAAGAATAAGCAGACGGTCTTCAAGCTTGCCAACCGCTGTAATATATTCTGTATTAATACCTGAAGCAATACTCGGAGGTGGCTCTATTATATTACTTGGAATTCTTAAGACTTCCTTAACCTTATCGACAATAAATCCGATAGTCTTGCCTGAAAGATCAACTACAATAATTCTTGTATCTTTATCATGCGGCTTTCTTGACAATCCCAGCTTTGTTCTAAGGTCGATTACAGGAATTACTCTTCCCCGTAAATTAATAACGCCATCAACGTATGAAGGCGAGTTTGGCACCTTGGTAATCTGAAACATCCTGTTGATTTCCTGTACTTTAAGAATATCAACACCGAATTCTTCCTTTTCGATAGTAAAACTAACAAGTTGTAATAACTCCATTGAATCGGCAACAGTTGTGGTTTTGGACATTTTTTTATTCCTTTAATTTATTTTTAGTGGCTTTTCCGATGTAAGCATACCATAATATAAGGTAGTTTCCCATGTTAAATATTATTTTGGTTTGCTCAAAAATATATTTAACAAAATTGTATATAATTCACTCTCAAAAATAGCGGAAATTATTTGAAAACAAAATACTATTGATTGTTCTTTACAACTGACATCTTTAAAATAATCGCTTTATATAGCAATTACAAGGATTATTAAATCATGTTCTGACATTTTTACGTAACGTGAGTGAGGGGGAAGAATTCAGCCGGGTTATGTTACACGAAATTGTCAGAACCATGATTCATTTAGTGCTGACTGCGTTGCGGAACTTGTCAATAAAAATGAGACAAAACCTAATATAATAAAGTATTATTGGGGTTTCACATTACCAAAAACTCAAATACCTTATTTTTTAGTCGGCCTCTAATTCAGTCCTGAAAGGGCGAAATATAATAGCACAGGGCATTCGTCCTGTGAAAGGTAAATACCCCACAACATCCACCAAGCCCTGAAGGGGCGCGATATGATGATATTGACGGGGAAATGCCCGATGTTGTCATGTTAACGGTGTGTTGTGTGTGCGGATTTTTGTTTTGTATGGGCATCCGTTTGATTGGATTGTGTTGTCCGTTTTGTTTTGTCCGTTTCATTTTCCCCCGATGGGTGCTACCCGCATCGCTAATATATTGCGCCCTTCAGGGCGAGCTGAAAAAGAGAGTCTTGTGTGTCATGCTCTGAGAACCAAATGTGGTTCTCTGAGAACCAAACGTGGTTCTCAGAGAACCAAACGTGGTTCTCTGAGAACCAAACGCGGTTCTCTGAGAACCAAACGTGGTTCTCTGAGAACCAAACGCGGTTCTCCGAGAACCAAACGCGGTTCTCCGAGAACCAAACGT
>JBAXDX010000057.1:0-18597 GCA_037140715.1 Ignavibacteria bacterium | reverse complement strand
TTTTTGTTTTAAGCTACTTAAATATATACAATCTCAGTCACTTTTCATTTTTTTAGGTAGCACTCGATAATTAAAATGGGTGGGGAATACTTTTGAGCCAGACTGGGGAACACTTATGACCCCTGACACCCTGCTCCAGAATCCTTTATCGATGCTGAGACTTCTTATTTTGTAGCTCTGTAATAACGCTTCTGTCAATGGAACCAGCACTCCGGCATCCTGTTGTTTCTGCATTACCTGATTCTTCAGGATAAATCCGTGGTGGTCTGTTGCTATACAGACCTTTACTCCCAACTCTACTGCACGGTTTGCTTTTCCCTTGCTGATCCATTCCGTATAGGGTTCGAAGACTGAAAATACTTTCTCCTCATGAGGGATATCTTCCTTTTTAAGGATACGTTTTTTCATCAGGTCAGTATGCTTATCAGCCATTTTTGTGAAATATCCTATACTTTCTACGAGCATTGCTTCCCGCATATCTGTAAACTGTATGTTTTTAAGCTCATGCAGCTTTTTACTGATCCGGTTTGCTGTTTTTACATATTCGCGCACTGCTACTTTGAGTTTATTCTCCCTGTTCTTTCCTCCCCTGTGGGAACTCCTTCTTACCAGATGGTAATGGTTTTTTGCTTCCTTTATCCAGCCGCTGATTTTTCTCCATCCCGTTACATCTCTCCTTTTTTCAAGCAGATACTGTGTCGGCCTGAGAGATTTCCGCAGACTGTCCCACAGTAAATTGTAATCAGTCGGGAAATGAACATTACTCTCTACAACAAAACTGTCGACCTTAACGCTAATACCGGATTGTTCTGCTGAGGCTTTTTTCTCTTTTTTTTTAACACGTGACCATAGCTGACCAAAAGATCATTTACCTCAACAAGCATCTCTTCATCCAGCAGGGACACATTATCTCTCAGGGTTTGTACTGCATACATCTTTTTAACTGTGCCGAATTTCTGTGCTCCAAGTATTGCCCTGACAAGTTCATCATAATTGACTGTATACTCCAGTCTGTCATAGTTGGCCATCAGTGTTAGCCGGATAACTCCCATACAGAGTATTTCCCAAAGGCTCATTCCCGGAGTTTCCATTTTATACAATTTTATTTTCTTCTCAAGGATTGCAAATACTTTATCTCTAAGCTCCGGTGTACAGTAGATGAATTGTAGTGCACGAAGTACCGGGGGTAGTTCATCACGGCTTCTTGTGGGAATCGGGACTTCCTCTATCGGGAGGCTTCCTAAGTCTGCCACTATTTCTCATCAGGGATATCTTTTAGGTTTGTAGTGAATATTATTAATTACCTCCTCAATTTACACAATATTAACCGCTTTTCATAGTAAAATATTACTATAACTCATTATATACCAATGAGTTATCACTTTTCGGGCTGACACTAATTAGGATTAGTATCTTTAGTAGAAAGAGATATCCTGCCTTTCGCCATATCTATTCCTATAATGCAAAAATCAAGCACATCGCCGACATTTAAGACTTCCATCGGGCTTTTGACATATTTATTTGCAATTTGCGAGATATGGAGCAGTCCATCCTGCTTTACTCCGATATCCACAAAAGCACCGAAATCAACCACATTTCTGATTGTGCCCTTAAGACGCATACCGACTTCCAGGTCTTCCATTTTGAGGACATCACTTCTTAAAATTGGTTTTGGCATTTCCTCGCGGGGATCCCGCCCCGGTTTCCTGAGGTTCTCAAGTATGTCGGTAAGTGTTGGTTCGCCAATCCCGATTTCCTTTGCAATCTTTGGAATGCCTTTATGTGTTGCATAGAGGGATAATACAGCTCCGGACTCATTAATCTTCTCTGCCTTAATATTACAGATGTTTAATAGTTGCAACGTTGCCGGATAAGATTCAGGATGTATAAATGTATTATCAAGCGGATTTGCACCATTTGGTATCTTTAGAAAGCCGGCGGCTTGTTCATAAGCTTTTTCGCCAAGACCGGAGACTTTAAGGAGCTGTTCTCTTTTAGTAAATCTGCCCAATACTTCTCTGGTCTTAATTATATTTGAAGCTATTCTCTTATTAAGACCTGAAACATAAGTAAGCAGCGAAACCGAAGCCGTATTTAAATCGACTCCTACATAGTTAACGCAACTGACAACAACAACATCAAGCTTTTTGTTTAACAGCTTCTGATCAACATCATGCTGATAAAGTCCAACGCCGATAGATTTTGAATCAATTTTAACAAGTTCTGCAAGCGGGTCGAGCAACCGGCGCCCGATTGAAATGTTGCCTCTCATGCTGGCTTCAAGATCAGGGAATTCCTGCTTTGCAAGCGGAGATGCTGAATATACGGAAGCTCCGGCTTCGCTTACAATAACGTAATGGCATTTAAGCTTGTTATTTTTAATAATATCAGCAATAAAGAACTCAGTCTCGCGGCTGGCCGTGCCGTTGCCGATGGCTATAACTTCAACTTTATGCTTTTCGATAAGTGCCAGTACAATCTTTTGTGCTTCGTAACTTTTATTCTGTGGCGGGTGAGGATAAATGGTAATACCTTCAAGATATTTTCCGGTTGAATCAATTATAGCAACCTTACTCCCGGAAACAAACCCCGGATCGATTCCCATAATTATTTTATTGGCAATAGGCGGCTGAAGCAACAGCTGACGCAGGTTCGAAGCAAATATCTCGATAGCATGTAAGTCGGCTGTTTCGTTTAGATAGCTACGGATTTCCCGCTCGATAGATGGGAAAATCAAACGCGAAAAGGAGTCCTCGGTTACTTCTTTAAGCAAATCCATAAATACTGATTCAGGATAGTGAAGGAAAGTCGTAAGAATTTCCTTTAGCACTGGAGCTTCATCGATGGAGATGTTTACTTTTAGTACTTTTTCTCTTTCACCTCTGTTAATAGCGAGATACTGATAAGGCTTTATTCTGGTTATATCAATTTTAAAATCATAATAAGTTTCGTAAACATCTTTTTTTGCATTTGTCTTTGGCTCTTCCTTTTCCTTTGCCTTAACAGAACTGACCACAGATGTATTCATTAGATACTGCCTGACAACCTTACGCACTTCGGCATTCTCGCTTTGCATTTCGGCGATAATATCCTTTGCTCCATGGAGAGCCTCTTCAATGTTGTTAACGCCAAGTTCGGGATTAATAAACTCCGCCATTTTCTCTTCGAAATTCCCGGAAAAAGCCGGGTTCTCAAGAATAAACAGGGCGAGAGGTTCAAGTCCCTTAGCTTTCGCGATTGTGCCTCGGGTTTTTCTTTTTGGCTTATACGGGAGATAAAGATCCTCAATTTCCTGTAGCTTTGCAGAGTCAGTAATCATAGCGCGAAGCTCATCTGTAAGTTTACCCTGTTCTTCGATACTCTTAAGTATAGTCTCTTTTCTTTCTTCGAGAATGGTGATATAACTAAGACGGTCCTCTATTTGGCGAAGTTGCTCTTCATCGAGTCCGCCAGTTTGTTCTTTTCTATATCGCGCGATAAAGGGGATAGTCGAGCCATCCTTAAACAGAGCGATAACTTCTTTTACCTGATCAATTTTTACAACGAGTTCTTTTGCAATTATTGCCGGAATATTTATCATTTAATTTCCTGTTAATTAGTAAATTCTTCAAAAGTGTGTTTGGGGAACAATTACTGAAAAGATGCATTCCATTTATGTTATTTCTCTTGTTACGGATATTAACCATCTATTCAGCAGTCAATAGAAAGTAATCGCACAAAGGTAATCCTAAAGTAGTTACTTAATCAAGAAAATTTAAATATTTTCCTGGTGTTCTGTTAAATGTAAAGTTTAGAAGTTATATTTATACCAGGCTAATATAGAATTTTTGAGTTAACCATTGGGGGATCCATTTGAATTTGATTGAAGACTGTTATTAAATTTTTTTGATGGGATGGTGATAATTAATGATGTAATCCGGGTAATTATTAACTTTACAAATTAAAGATAGTATATAATAATGGATATTGTTGAAATAGTTACTGGCGATCAGGAAAGTAATCAGGAAGATAGTTTAACAAAGGATTTGATAATTTCGAAGTTCAAAACCTATAGCAAAGAGAAATTTCAGAATTTTGTTAAAAAAGGAATTGATTACCTTCAGTATATAAAAAAAAGCGGACAGTTACGTAGTTTTAAATTTACAGATGAAAAAGGCGAACTGTTTATTTATTATGAAGATGCTCCCTATTACTGGCTGTGCGATACTACCATATTATTAAAGATTGAGGAAAGTCTCAGAAGCGATAAATCGAAGGTATTCTCGTCTGAAAGTTATAAATCGATCAAGGAATTCTATGCAAAGTGGGTAAAACTTAAATCCGAGGATGAGAAAAAGTATTATGCTTTATCTACAACTAAGTTAATTGAACGAGATACTCATCCTGATAATATCCTGAAGTATATTTTTCAGGCTGTTATCTTTACCTATGATAAAAATCTGTACGCTCCCGGCAAAGCTATAGATTTTTTGAATATTGCTTTTAGTGTGCTTCATCAGATGAAAATAAGCGAGGCCCTGAAAGCTTCTGTTTCATATACAATTCATATTTTTCAGGCATTCGCGTATTTGAAAATGGAATCGTTAACTGAGGTTTATCAGGTATTAAATGAAGCCTTAAAAGTAAATCCAACAGGGATAACCGCGAAATTTTATCTTGCCCTTATCAATAAAAAAATAGGCGATAAGGAAAGCGCAATCGGACTTATAATCGATATTATCAACTATGACAAAAATATGCTGAAGTTTGGCATTGAAAAGAATAGCCTTACGTTTATTTATTACATTATTCAGAACGCCGTTACTTATTCAATATTTTCCGAGAATGATTTTGCCGATATGCTTGAAGAGCTTGACATGATATTCACGGAGCAGCTCGGTTCGATTGATTTGCAATATGAGCGGCTTAATGATTTTGTCATTAATATCAACGGACTTTTCCCTCATAATTTATTCTCTCCGGATATTATCAAATCTCTTGAATTCATTGAACGTGTTTCCCATGCATTTTCCGGTAATAAAAATAAGTTTGTCGACCTTACGAAGATATTTTTGCAGGATAAGATTCTCAAAGTCAATGAACTTATTCTCTCTTCCGTTAAACACAAATTGAATATTGAAATTGTTGAGAAGCTAAAACAGTTTGATACCGATGTTCTTGAAAGTCAGAAAGCAATCAGGATCCTGACAAGTGAGCTGGACGAGTCGGTCAAAGAGCAGAACAAAAAATTTGAGGATACACTTCAAGAATTTGAGAAAAGAACTTCTACTGCTATCAAGGCAATAGAGGATAAGATAGAAAATATTAATAAGGATAAGCAATTTGAACCGCAGACTGTTTTTAATAATTCAATGGTTTATAATATAATTGTCAGTTTGTTGGTATTTATTATTGGGAGTTTTGCCGGTTGTTACGGAGGTTCTATAGGTGGCATTTATTCTTTCAAGGAGGTAATGGAAGTTGTAATAATTTCAGGGTTGCAATGGGCGGCTGTTACTTTTCTGCTTGGAATAATTATTTGCATATTTTCAGTCGCATTTGCATATATGGAGATGGTATCGGAGAAACAGAATTTGTTAAAAAAAATAACTTATATGAAAGCAAATAAGGAAAAAGAAAATGACAATATAAAAAAAGAGCATGAAAAAATACTGAAATTGATAACTGAAAATATAAAAGACAGGATCGAATTATATACAAAAGCCTGCGAGCAGGTTAAAAATGAAAAAGAGATCGAATTTACTAAGTTGAAGGCAGATGCAGATGCAGAGATTAAAGATTGTTCGGATAAACTGCTGTTGACTATGCAGGCAGCTATAACTCCTGAGTAATCAGGGGAGAGGCGCGGCGGTTAAATTCTGACTGCAGAATGAATATCGATTAGGCATGACGAAAAATAGTCAATCTTGATAATGGGCGATGTAATGTTCTGTCTGAATTTGGCAAATGCTATAAATTTTAGTAAAAAAATGTAAATTGATACAATGATTTATTCAATAACAAGGAATTGTTTATGAAGGTAGTTATACTGGCAGGCGGTCTGGGGACAAGAATTAGTGAAGAATCGCATCTTAGACCTAAACCTATGATTGAAATTGGCGGGAAACCAATTTTATGGCACATTATGAAAATTTATTCCCATTATGGCTTCAATGATTTTATTATTTGTCTGGGGTATAAAGGCTATATAGTTAAAGAGTATTTTGCCAATTATTTCCTCCATACAAGCGATATTACTTTCGATTTCCGGTATGGGAACCAAATAACCTACCATAACCATTTTACAGAGCCATGGAAAGTAACTCTCGTGGATACCGGACTTAATTCGGCAACCGGCGGGAGAATAAAAAGGGTTCAGCCATATATCGGCAATAAACGGTTTATGATGACTTATGGCGATGGTGTTGCCAATGTTGATGTCAGCGCTCTTGTTCAAAGCCATACTGGTACGAATAGATTAATAACTGTTACGGCAACTCAGCCTACCGGAAGATTCGGAGCTTTAAGTATTGATAAAGATGATACAGTTAAGGAATTTGTTGAAAAACCAACGGAAAACGGAGCATGGATAAATACAGGGTTTTTTGTTCTCGAACCGGAAATTTTTAATTATATTGATGGAGATACAATTGCATTTGAAGGAGATCCTTTGATCAATGTAACCAAAGAAGGCAGGCTGGGAGCTTATAAGCATACGGGATTTTGGCAGGCTATGGATACATTACGAGATAAAAATCATCTGGAAGAATTATGGAAATCAGGAAAAGCCCCTTGGAAGCTGTGGCCCGAAAAAATCTATGAGCAAGATTAATATGAATGTGTTTGGAGATTTTTTTAGGAATAAAAAAGTATTAATCACGGGGACTACCGGGTTTAAGGGGTCATGGTTATCTGTCTGGTTAAATGAACTTGGTGCGGCGGTTTATGGATATGCGTTGCCACCAAAATCTAAAATTGATAATTTTGTAATAACCGGACTTGAAGACAGAATAACCCAAAAGTATGGCGATGTAAGAGATTTAGATCAATTAATAAACTATTTTACGGAAGTCCGGCCTGATATTGCTTTTCACCTTTCAGCTCAGCCACTTGTATTAGAATCTTACCGGAATCCGCAGGAAACTTTCGCAACTAATATGATGGGGACAGTTAATTTTTTGGAGGCTGTCAGGTTAACCGGCACCGTTAAGGCGACAGTAATCGTTACAAGCGATAAGTGCTATCAGAATAATGAATGGGTTTGGGGCTATAAAGAAACTGACCGCCTGGGTGGCAATGATCCTTACAGTGCGTCTAAGGGATGTGCTGAACTAATTGTTAACTCTTATGTCAAATCCTTTTTTTCGGGCGTAGAATCATGCCAGACAGCTACAGTCCGCGCGGGTAATGTTATTGGTGGCGGCGATTGGGCTGATAACAGAATCGTTCCTGATTTTTTCAGGTCAATGATGAGGAAGGAGAAACTTGTTCTTCGCTATCCTTTTGCTTCAAGACCGTGGCAGTATGTTCTTGAGCCGTTGAGCGGATATTTATATTTATGTGCTAAATTGTATCGGGATAAAAAACAATTCCAGGGAGCATGGAATTTTGGGCCGCTTGACAGTAATCATTATACTGTGGCTGATTTGATTAACAAAATTATAGATTTTTATGGCGAAGGCGAATTGGAGATGATTCATAAAGAAAGCCAGTATCACGAAACTACGATGTTAAAGCTTGATATTTCAAAAGCAATGAAATACTTAAAATGGAAGCCGGTGTTAAATTTTGCTGAAACTGTTCAGTTTACCGTAAGCGGGTATAAGGATGATCTCGTTGGAGAAGAACTTTACTCAAAAAGATTAGAACAAATTAACGAGTTTGTTTTGAAAGCTAAAAATCAGTCAATTGAATGGACGCTCTAAAAGGAAGAACAAATGATAATAGCCGGTGATATAATTTTACAGAATCCTGATGAAGAACAGTTAAAATATGTTTTAGTCCTGAATTATAGAAAGAATAATGGAGAAATGGTTGTTTGTTTTCTGAATGAGATGATTAATGAAGTACCGGATGATTTTACCGATATAATTAATCCGGAAGACATTGAGGAAGCAGGGTTCAGTACGCGTTTTGAAATCTCTGTTAAAAACATGCTTACAATTCAGTTATCAAACCATATCAGGATAGCAGGTCTTAAGAAAAAAAAACTTGATTCTGTTTTAAGATTACTTAATCACTTTACTGCCAGTCTCCATTTCGAGGCGATAACAAAAACAAAATCTTCTCATTCAATACCTGTATCGGGCAAAGTTCTGGATGAAAAAGATCTGTTTAACATGATTGATGCCTCGCTCGATATGTGGCTTACAACCGGCAGGTTCAATGATAGATTTGAAACCGCGCTCGCTAATTTTCTCGGCTCGCCTTATATACTGACTGTCAATTCAGGTTCATCGGCTAATCTTCTTGCAATAACGGCGCTGACTTCTAATAAATTGGGAGTAAGAAGCCTGAAACCAGGTGATGAGATCATTACTGTCGCCGCGGGATTCCCGACAACAATTAATCCAATTATTCAGAATAATTTAATCCCGGTATTCCTCGATGTTAAGCCGGGTACATATAATATTGACGTTGATCAGATTGAAGAATCAATTACTGAAAGAACAAAAGCGATTTTTATTGCCCATACACTAGGAAATCCATTTAACCTGGACAGGATTCAGGAGATTGTTAAGAAATATAACTTATGGTTAATTGAAGATAATTGCGATGCATTGGGATCAAAATATAAAGGAAAATATACAGGTGCATTCGGACATCTGGCTACACTCAGCTTTTATCCTGCCCATCATATCACAACGGGCGAGGGAGGCGCGGTAATAATAAATGATCCGGAGCTTTACAATATTGTCCTGTCTTATAGAGACTGGGGGCGCGACTGCTGGTGCGCTCCTGGTAAGGATAATACGTGCGGGAAAAGATTTGAAAAGACATTTGGAAACCTGCCTGAAGGTTATGATCATAAGTACGTTTATTCCCATATAGGGTATAACTTAAAAATGACTGACTGGCAGGCGGCTATCGGCTTGTCGCAGTTACAGAAACTTCCGGAGTTTATTGAAATAAGAAAACGCAATTTTAATCTATTATATGAAGGGCTGAAAGATTTCCAGGACTATCTTATTCTTCCCCAGGCTGAGGAAGATAGCGTTCCGTCCTGGTTTGGTTTTCTGATCAGCATCAGGGATAATACCTTCTTTAATAAACCCAACCTGATCAGACACCTCGACCGGAACAGGACAGGCACAAGAAATCTGTTCGCAGGGAATATCTTATCCCAGCCGGCATTTTTAAATAATAATATCAGTTTAAAAATAAGAAATTCGAAATTATTAAAATCTTCTGAAATAACTAAAGAAAACCTGTCGTTATTACCCAATACTAATTATATAATGACCAATTCCTTTTGGCTTGGCGTTACACCTTTATTAAGTCCGGATGATATCGCCAGGGTAGTTGAAGTTGTCAGTAATTTTATTCAGGAGAAAATTAGTATGTCAGAGAACACAAAATTCAATAAGGAGCAACCAAAGTGATAAATTTTTCAAAACCATTATTTATTTATGAAATGGCTAACAACCACATGGGGGATGTTCAGCACGGACTGAGGATAATCGATGAAATGTATAATGTCTCAAAGGATTTTGATTTTACATTCGCGTTTAAGCTCCAGTACAGGCAGCTTGATACTTTTATTCATCCTGATTATGCCAGACGTCAGGATATAAAATATATTAAAAGGTTTTCCGAGACAAGGCTTACAAAAGATGAGTTCAGATTGTTAAGGGACAAAATCAGGGAGAAAGGCTTCCTTGGTATATGCACGGCTTTTGACGAATCTTCAGTAGCTTTGATTGAAGAACATGATTTTGATATTATTAAAATAGGCAGTTGTTCCTTCACAGACTGGCCGCTATTGGAAAGAATAGCTAAAACTGCTCTGCCTGTTATTGCTTCAAATGCCGGCGTATCTCTGGAAGATACAGATAAGGTTATTAGTTTTTTTGAGCATAGGAATAAGCCTGTCTCTTTGATGCACTGCGTAGCTGAGTATCCGACCCGGCTGAAGAATCTCCAGATGAACCAGATTGATCTGTTAAAGAAAAGATATCCGCAGACAAGAATCGGCTTTTCCACGCATGAATCACCTGATAATATGGAGCCGGTTAGAATTGCGATTTCAAAAGGTGCGTCAATATTTGAAAAACATGTCGGACTTAAGACTGACAAATATGCGCTGAATGCTTACTCCGCCGATCCCCGGCAGGTTGCTTCCTGGCTTTTGACGGCTAAAGAAACTTTTGAAATATGCGGTGTTAAGGATGAAAGATATGAATTTACGGAGAAAGAATTAGCTGATTTGAGAGGACTCAGACGAGGCATCTTTGCTAAAGAGGATATTGCGGAAGGCGAAACGCTGGATATATCGAAGGTCTTTTTTGCGATACCGATTCAGGATGACCAGATTTCTGCCAACGATTTTTCAAAATATACTAAATATACAGCCTTGGCACCGATAAAGAAAAATCAGCCTGTATTTTTCAGCGACACAAGGAAAACAGAATTGCGTGAAAAGGTTTTGGAAATTATTCTGAAGGTGGCTGATTTTATAATAAACAGTAAGGTTCAGGTTCCGGATAAGCTGGATTTTGAGGTTTCGCATCATTATGGGATTGATAAGTTCTATCAGACAGGATGTACGCTAATTAACTTTATCAACAGGGAGTATTGTAAAAAACTTATTATTCTGCTGCCAAATCAGACTCATCCCGAGCAATTTCATAAGTTAAAGGAAGAGTCTTTCTACGTAATGTACGGCAAACTTGAACTTACTTTAGACGGAGTTAAACGGGAATATAAGCAGGGCGATATTATTATTGTAGAAAGAGGCGTTAAACATGAAATGTTTACCGAAACAGGAGTAATATTCGAGGAGATTTCATCGACTCATTACAAGGAAGATTCTTTCTATACTGACGTGGAGATAGTAAATAATAAAGACCGCAAGACAAACATTACATATTGGATTAATTAAAATTAATTTTATTACCGCGGATTTTTGATCTGTGGAATTTGAAGGAACCAGATGAAAAAGTTAACAGATATTGTTATTGAATTTATTGTTAATGCCGGAGTAAAAGATGTTTTTTTATTACCTGGCGGCGGATGTATGCACCTTGTCGATTCACTGGGAAGAAATAAAAATCTGAATTATATAGTCAATCTCCACGAGCAGGCCTGTGCAATTGCCGCCGAGGCTTACGGGCAATATACAAACAATCTTGGAGTTGCTTTAGTAACTACAGGTCCCGGAGGAACAAATGCGGTAACAGGCGTTGCGGCTGCCTGGCTGGATTCCACCCCATGTATGTTTATCTCCGGTCAGGTGAAAAGAACGGATATGACCGGAGACAGAGGTGTCAGGCAGATGGGATTTCAGGAAATTAATATTATAGATATGGTTAAACCTGTTACGAAATATGCTGTAACGGTAACCGAGCCTGAAAGAATAAAATATCATCTGGAAAAAGCATTATATCTTGCACAAAACGGAAGACCGGGACCGGTATGGATTGATATTCCTCTTGACGTTCAGTCTGCCATGTTGGATGAAGCCGGTTTAACCGGCTTTGATGAAAAGCAAATAAGTATTCAAATAAATAGTTCCTTACTGACAGAACAAGTTGCTCAGACTTTAGAATTACTTAAAAATGCTGAAAGACCGGTAATCCTTGCAGGCAACGGAATCCGCCTTTCCAAGGCACTGGATGATTTTTTAGAATTGATAAGAATACTAAAGATTCCCGTTCTGACAACCTGGAAAGCTCTTGATTTCTTAACGGAAGACGATGAGTTATATATCGGACGCCCTGGCAGCGTAGGACAGAGAGGAGCTAATTTTGCCCAGCAGAATTCAGATGTGATTTTAATTATCGGCGCGAGATTAGACCTTGGTCAGACTGGTTACAATCATGAGAATTTTGCGAAGCGGGCAAAAAAGATAATAGTTGATATTGACGATAATGAAATTAAAAAGATGGACATGAATATTGATATTCCTGTTCATTCTGACGCTAAACTATTTCTAAAGGAATTGTTAAAGCAGGTTCCGTTAATCCGCTTAAAAGACATCTCTAAATGGTTAAACAGATGTAAGGAATGGAAAAATAAATATCCGGTTATACTTCCGGAGTACTGGGAGCAGAAGGATTATGTGAATGATTATGTTCTTCTGCAGATTTTATCTGAAGAGATGGATTCTGACGATCTTTTAATCCCGGGCAGTTCCGGTGCCTGTAGCGAAAGAACAATGCAGGCTTTCCCGATAAAGAAGGGGATACGCGTTTTTAACAGCGAAGGCTTAGGTCCAATGGGCTTTGGACTTCCTGCCGCAATAGGAGGCTGTATTGCAAGCGGCCGAAAGCGAACTATATGCATCGATGGCGATGGCGGCTTTGTAATGAATATTCAGGAACTGGAAACGTTAAAGAGATTAAATCTTCCGGTTAAAATATTTATACTTAATAATCAGGGTTATGTATCTATCAGAGCAACGCAGAATAGTTATTTCAACGGCAATCTGGTAGCCAGCAGTATCGACAGCGGGCTGACTCTCCCCGATTTTCTGAAAGTTGCCACATCTTACAATATTGAATCTGTCAGAATAAATAATAACGATGAATTAAGGGAAAAGGTTAAATATGTCCTTAATTATAACGGTCCGATCCTTTGCGATGTAATAGTTGATCCAAACCTGATATCTGCTCCTAAAATTACAAGCGTTCAGCAACCGGATGGCAGTTTTGTATCAAAACCATTGGAAGATATGTACCCGTTTTTAGATCGTGATGAATTTAATGCTAATATGATGGTTGATTAATATAGCATATCGTAAGCCTGTCTGTTGGTTATTCTATGCCATGCGTATTGATTCCTGGAATTAAAGAAGAACATTTCAGCCATTCTGACGAGCATTGACATCCGGTAGAGGTCAGGACATCATTCTATCAGCCATTTAACTATTACAGGCAGTCAGCTATTCAATCCAATTTGCACATATTTTTGTTAGCATCTAAATATTTTTAAAAATGGGGCGCAATAAATAAGGGTATATCCTTATTAGATATTTGCATAATCAAGGGTATAACCGTATATTCGAAATGTTAAATTAAGGATATAACCTTGTGACTGATTTGAATAAGAAACTTATAAGAGAACAACTTGACAGGAAGCTGGAGAAATTAGATATATTACTAAATCTGGAGATTCCGTCCAAGGGTTGGATTCATTCAATTCGGACAGGACTTGGTATGTCTCTTGTCCAGCTTGCTAAACGTCTAAAAAAAACATCCGTAAGCGTTAAGGAAATTGAACAAAGAGAAGAAGATAAAGGGATTACGCTAAAAAAGTTAATTGAGGTCGCCGAGTCTCTCGATTGCCGGTTCGTGTATGGTTTTATTCCGAAAGAAGGTTCGCTTGAGAAAATGGTAGAAAAACGATCTTTTGAAGTTGCAAAGGAAATTGTTTTAAGAACCTCACATAATATGAAACTTGAGGACCAGGAAAACAGCGAGCAACGAATTAAAAAAGCAATTAAAGACCGCGCAGAAAATATTAAAAATGAACTGCCGAAATATTTATGGGAATAGCCCTCGATTATAAAGATGGACAAACTCCTCTTGATGAAGATGAAAAGGAAGGTCTGCTGATAAAGACAGTTACAACTCACGGAGAACTGGATGAATTTGAACAGCTTGGGGTTGAAAAGGCAAATGAATGGCTTTTAGGCAGAAAGCTGGATGTAAATAAAATATTAACAGAAGAATTTGTTAAAGAATTGCATAGAAGAATGTTCAGCGGTATCTGGAAATGGGCTGGTAAATTTAGAACCTCAAATAAAAATCTCGGAGTGGATAAATATATGATCGGTATCGAGATCAAAAATCTCCTCGAAGATTGCCAATACTGGATAAAAAATAAAACATTTCCCGAAGATGAAATTGCAGTCAGGTTAAGCCACCGAATAGTGATTATTCATCCCTTTGTAAACGGGAATGGAAGACATTCCCGTTTGATAGCCGATGTGTTGATAAGTAAAGGCTTTGCTAAACCATATTTTACCTGGGGAAGCCGTAATCTTGTTAAACAGGGAGAAGCGCGCACCCTATACTTAAAGGCGCTTCGGGAAGCAGATAATCTGAATTATAAATCACTAATTGAATTTTCGAAATCATAATAAAATGCTTGCACAAAAAGTAAAAAATGTACCTGTTCACCCCAAAATTCAATCGTATAGCTAATAATTTTAATTCCGAAGCTTTTCTTGGTATAAAACAAGATTGTTTCGCTTATAAATTGATTCATTGTGATGTAATAATCCAAACCTGATATCTGCTCCTAAAATTACAAGCGTTCAGTAGCCGGATGGCAGTTTTGTATCAAAACCATTGGAAGATATGTACCCGTTTTTAGATCGTGATGAATTTAATGCTAATATGATGGTTGATTAATATATCTCTGTTTAGCCGTAATTGAAGCATCCGCCGGCAGTGTGAATTAATCTATAGATATTATTTTAAGTGATAAAAGAGAAACAAATGAGAACACACAAAAACAATGAACTCCAGTCGCTTAAGAGAAGAGAAAAATTATCAGCTCTGATTAATATCATACCTAAAAAAATATTGATAAAGCTATCGGGATATTGAGTCTTCTGCAGACAAGTCGTCACTTTTAGTTGTTTTGGTATCTTCTCCAAATCTCATCAGCATATACAATAACGCCATTTGAATATTCAGGACTCGGATTGTATCTTAAGATTGCCCGCCATCGTCCCTTATCCGTATCATTATATTTTCCGACAACTTTTAGATAATTGGCAACGCTGGGTATTGCATCGGGCCATGACGATAGATCAATACTCCCGTCCTGATCGCCATCAACCGCATATTTTAGATTGAAAGGCATGAACTGAACGAATCCAATTGCTCCGCCCCATGATCCTTTTTGAGATAATGGGTCGCTCCCTTTACTCTTACATATTCTTAAAAGTGAAGTCAGTCCTTTAACAGCGCTTTTTTTCCTGATTTCTAATCTTTTTGTTTCCCTTTGTTGCAATTCCGGATCGTTCAATGGATTTTCTTCACCGCGTGATTTTATTTGGGAAATAGTATATTGTTGCGCAATATCCAATAAAAGAATCTGAGAAATGAAGATATTAAATATCTGATAATTCCCTGTAATTTCCCCTAATCTTGATTCCCACATCAATATTGAAACTATATCCTTCGGAAGGATACCATATCGGTCCCCGGATTCAGTCAGAAGTCCGTTAAATTTTTTCAAAAAATCAACTCCCGCCGCCAACCTGTTTTCCTGCATAAATAATTGGGTATAATCTACATGCTCCTGTTCCTGAATTTCTCTACTTTTTGGTGTAGCATATTTAATCAATTTATCGGTATAAACTACTCTTGCTTCAGGCTGGTTGAGATATGATATAAATTCATCTTTTGTTACAGGTACTCCCTCACCATCTGTAGATTCAAGCTTGTCCAACAGATTTTGCAAATATAAGTTCCTTGGCGCTCCGGAAGGCAAAAATGCAAGTTTTTTTGAAATCTGCCATTTGGTAGCATCGGTTAATAGATCGTTTATATTAAATTCCGGCTCGGCACTATTTTGAGCAGGGTTTTGATAACTATTTCTCGAATCATAATCTGAATTGCTGTTCTGTGAATAATTGCTTATTGTTTGTCCGGTATCATTTCTCTTCTGGGATAAATATATAATTAAGAATAACGCCAGTATACAACCCATAACTACAGGTATCGCAATTTTCAACTTCGAACCGGTCTTACTTTCTTCCTGGCTGTCATTTTTTACATTCTCTATAACCGGAACCGGACTAATATCATTTTTATTGCTTTCCTGAATAATTGTATTTTCTGAAGGATTAATAGTTGGTTCGCTGTATCTGTTTCTAATTAAATAGTTGCATTCTTTTATTGAGTTTATACGAGAATTCTTATCTTTTTTTGTCATTCCGGTTATTACATTGACCGTATTCTCACTTATCGCACCATAGTAATCTCTTGGATCGGGCAAATCTTTATATATGATATCATTCATAATCTCGAATTCGCTTTCAGTTTCAGTATTAAATGGCACTTTTCCGGTAAGCATTTCGTAAAATGTTATACCTAAACTATAAATATCAGTTCTTACATCAATATCTTTCCCGGCGCGTATTTGTTCCGGACTCATATAATAGACTGTGCCCATTTTCGTCCCTGTCCTGGTCAGGCTCTTATCTCCTAAAATTTTAGCTATACCAAAGTCCATTATCTTTACGCTGTCTCCTGTTCCGACTATCACATTGCTTGGTTTAATATCTCTGTGGATTATTCCTTTTGAGTGCGCGTAACCTACAGCATCTAACATCTGTCCGAATATCTTTATTGCTCTGGCTTCCGGAATCAGACCTGTTCTTTGTATTAACTCCTTTAATGTTATACCTTCCGCGTGCTCCATTATCATGCAGTAACTGTTATCTTCCTTGAAGAAGTTATACAGCGAAACAATATTTGGATGAAGCAGGCTTGCCTGCACTCTTGCTTCCTGACAGAATCTTTCTATAAACTTACTATCTTCCGTCAACAGGGCATTTAAAATCTTGACAGCTACTTTTCTTTCCAAATTTATATCTTCTGCCAGATAGACGCTACCCATACCACCCTCACCCAGCTTACTTAGGATACGGTAATCCCTGATTGTTACACCGGCATTAAGCATATTTTTTCCATTAAATATATAGTTTTTGATACAATTTATATCCTGTCTTTCTTTTTGAGCGAATACCCGGTCAATGCCAAAAATGTAAGGTTAAATAAAAATAAAATTGAATAATCCAATACGGCGTTCCCATAATTAAATCCTATCCCGGACATTGCCGGGTTTTGTCTGTTTCCAAATTCACAGATAAGCGCCGCTTCAAAAGCCCAGTGGCTTATCATAAGGCTTGAGAGTACTTTAATAAATTCGCTCATTGCACCGAATTTGCTTATGAGACCACCCAGAATAACCTGTGGAATCAAAACAATTGGAATAAGTCCCATAGCTGCTTCGCTTGTACTGACTAAGGAAGATATATACAGCCCAATTGAGAGCGAGGATACTGAAGTCGTAAAAAGCAACGCTAACAGTTCATGTATATTTACGCTCATATTCAGTATGGGCACGGTAATTAACACAAGAATAAGGCTCTGTACTAAACATAAAGCCGACAGTACTGCAATTTTCGATAAAATATAGGATGGTATTTTCAGATTCACCATACGCTCCCGTTTATAAATGGATTGTTCGCTTACAATTTCACGGGCGGCATTAGAACAACCCAGCCAGATAGCCGCGATTACAAGGACAAAAAGAGCCTGCGTTTTTTCCTCAGCTTTGCTGAATACCAGAGAAATAAGCACCGCAATGACTGGCGCCTGTAAAAGTAGAATTAATGAACTTACTTTATCGCGTATCTTTATTTTTAAGTACCTTTGAGCCAGACAAAAGAACTGAGCTAAATCCGCATGTCTGTTATCTGCATTTATACGGGAACCCCTGCTGTTTACTTTTATGTCGTCATCGAATCTGGATAAAATATATTCTTTGTAATACTCTGAACCTTTATATTTATCTTTCCAGAAGTCTGGTTCTTTTCCATTCAGAATATCAAATATCCGGTAAGGTTTATCTGCTTCAAAGTAACTGCAGGCTTTATTTGCGGGACCGAAATATGCGAGTTTCCCGCCTTTTGTAAGGACAATCAGGTGCGTAAGCGTTTCGAAATTTTCTACGGTTATGTTGTGCGTTGTTAAGACTACAATTTTACCTTTGTCCGAGATATTTTTAAGCATCTGCATTACGTCCATATCGGTTTTTGGATCAAGCCCGCTGGTAGGTTCGTCAAGAAAAAGAATGGAAGGTTCAGTTAAAAGTTCCTGCCCGAGATTAACCCTCTTCCGCTGCCCGCCACTGATTCCTTTTTTCTCAGCGGTTCCAATTAACGTATCTTTCGCATCCTTCAGGTCCAGTATGTCAATTACATTCTGTACCTGGGACTGAATTTCAGTATTGGAATATTTATTACTGAACCTTAATTTTGCAGTAAATTGCAGAGATTCTTTAACTTTTAACTCTCTGTGAATAATATCATCCTGAGGTACATAGCCTATTTGCCCTTTAAAAGAATTAAAGTTGGCAAATAATGACTGCGAATTAATAAAAACATCTCCGTTTGAAGGCTTTGTTACTCCGTTCATCATCATCATTAAAGTAGTTTTCCCTGCACCGCTGGGCCCGATTAATCCTACAAATTCACCAGGAAGAACTGAAATAGAAATGTCATCGACAATAGTCTTATTCTGTACAGTAAAGGAAAGATTTTTAGCCGCAAGCCGGACGTTGCCGACTATCTGTTTTTTATTTTCAAAAATAGTTTTAAGATGGGTCTATGTTGTTTATAGTGGGTAAAAAGAGAAAAGCAGAGTAAATTTGGAT
>JBAXDX010000056.1:0-18645 GCA_037140715.1 Ignavibacteria bacterium | reverse complement strand
CCCTCGGACATCAGGCAATACTGATTATCGGTGACTTTACCGGCATGATCGGCGATCCTACCGGCAGAAATGTTACACGTCCCCCGCTTTCATTAAAAGAAGCCCGCACAAACGGAGAATCTTACATTGAGCAGGCATCTAAAATTCTGAATAAAGAAAAGACAAAGATTGTCCATAACTCAGAATGGCTCACAAAGATGAGCTTTGAAAATGTTATAAAGCTTACTTCAAAATATACTATCGCCCGTATGCTCGAACGTGATGACTTTACAAAACGATTTAAATCAGGCGAACCTATCAGTCTGCATGAACTAATCTATCCGCTTGCTCAGGCTATGGACTCTGTTGCTATCGAAAGCGATGTTGAGCTTGGCGGAACAGACCAGAAGTTTAATCTTCTTGTCGGGCGCGATATTCAAAGAGAGTTTGGTATTAAACCTCAGGTAATACTTACTATGCCACTTCTTATCGGGACAGACGGTACTGAGAAGATGAGCAAATCATACGATAATTATATTGGCATCAGCGAACCGGCTAGAGAAATATTTGGCAAATCGCTCTCGATTGCTGATAATCTTATTTATACATATTACGAACTCGCTTCGGATGTTTCAATAGAAGAGCTGGCTAAAGTTAAGGAATTCTTAGCTGATGCCAATAACAATCCGCGGGATATTAAGCGTACTCTTGCGAAGACTCTCGTCCGTATGTATCACAATAATGAAAAGGCTGAAGAAGCTGAAAGAGAATTTGATAAGATATTCGTTGATAAAGGGATACCTGATGATATTGAAGACTATAGTTTTAGTTCTGAAGTAAAAGAGATTGGTATTCTTGATTTAATTTTAGCAGTTAATTTTGCTCCCTCAAAACAGGAGGCAAGACGCCTAGTCCTCCAGGGAGGCGTAACCATTGACGACAACAAGATTGAAGATATTTCTTCAATAATAAAGCTCAATGGCGAAAAGGTACTAAAAGTAGGCAAACGTAAGTTTATCAGGTTAAAATAACATATTAAAAAGGAGATGATAATTTGTATGTCCCAACAAAAATATTTTTTACCAAAGGGGTAGGCAGACACAAAGAATATTTACACTCTTTCGAGATGGCTCTCAGAAGCGCCGGTATCGAAAAATGCAATCTGGTTACAGTCAGCAGTATTTATCCCGTGGGCTGTAAAAGAATTTCAATAGAAGAAGGTCTGAAGACAATAGCACCAGGACAAATCACTTTCTGCGTTATGGCCAGAAATTCCACAAACGAACCAAACAGACTTATTGCTGCTTCACTCGGTGTGGCTCTGCCTGCTGACAACACTCAGTACGGCTATTTGTCTGAACATCATCCGTTTGGTGAAACCGAAAAAACATCCGGTGATTATGCCGAAGATCTTGCCGCACAAATGCTGGCTACTACGCTTGATGTAGAATTTAATATCGACAGCGACTGGAACGAAAGAGAACAGGTATTTAAAATGTCCGGTAAAATTGTCAGGACATTTAATATAAGTCAGTCTGCGGAAGGCGAAAAAAGCGGGCTTTGGACTACGGTCATAGCTGCCGCTGTATTGTTACCATAATTACACTCTACAGGGAAAATATATAAAATGAATAATCACTTGGTTTTTTGGGTAATTTTTACACTAATGATTTCAATTATGTTCTATATTGATCTTTATGCAACGGATCATCGTAAGGGCACAGTTGGAATTAAATCAAGCTTAATTTGGAGCGGTATCTGGATAGGTACCGCCCTTTTATTTAACATACTGATATATTTCTTTATGGACCTCGGCCATGAAAAGGCAATAGAATTTCTGGCCGGGTACATTATTGAAAAATCCCTTTCGGTCGATAACTTATTTGTATTCCTAATGATTTTCAAATTCATGGACACCTCCGAAAAGGATCAGCCACACGTCCTCAAATGGGGCATCCTTAGTGCCATCGTTTTAAGGATTATATTCATTATGGCAGGTGTTACGCTTATTAGTCTCTTTCACCCGGTAATTTATATCTTTGGCTTCGTGCTTTTCTATGCCGCTTATAAGATGGCTTTCGGTTCAGAACAGGCACTCGACCTTGAAAAAAATCCGCTGATAAAATATGTTTCCAGAAAATTTAATGTTTTAACCCAGTACAAAGGACATAAATTCTTTGTAAAGGAAAATAAAAAGGTTTTCCTTACTCCCCTGTTCCTGACTTTACTGATGATTGAATCCGCAGACGTTATCTTTGCAGTCGATTCAATCCCCGCAGTAATCGCTATTACTAAAGACCCTTTCATAATTATTACATCAAATATCTTTGCTATATTAGGACTCAGGGCGCTCTACTTTGCTCTCGCCGGAATTGTCGATTTGTTTATTTACCTTAAGTATGGTGTTGCCGTTGTTCTGGGCTTTGTAGGTATTAAGATGGTTCTTCTGGATATTTATCCTATCCGTACAGAGTATTCACTTATATTTATTCTTGTCATTCTTTCTTTTTCAGTTATCCTTTCTTTAATTCATAAGAAAAAGAATACTGCAGTTTAGAATATTCTTCTCTGTTAAATAATTCATGTTACGCAAAAATATCAGAAACATGATTTTTATGATTAAATAATTAACCATAATTCATTTAATGCTGACTGAGCTGTCATAAAAATCATCATAATCAAAAGAATCATGGTTCGGATAAATTTTGCGTAACATAAGTTAAATAAGTTTCAGGTCAATCATATCATCCCAAATACCATGTAAATATGGAAGCTGAAGCAGTTCTTTAAGTCCGGCAGTTTCCGAATTAGTCATTTCAAAATAAACTGAGTTAAGATTATTGCTCAAATATTCTTTAACATTATCCGGTACAGCCATAACTTCGAGTAAATTGTTCCGCTCAGAATCAATTACCGGATCAATATCGACAAGCGATTTATTAAATATCGAAAGCTGTTTTTTATCCCTGGATACTGCAACAAAGTTAACATAAGGCATAAAAAGCATTTCTGAAATCTCATCGGCAAAGCTCATCCCCTGGTTAAATATAGATAAGTCAAGGTTGCCATCGCCGGCTATAAGGTAATTTCTGTCAATCTCATTTACTTTATCCGCACTTAAATGAAGCTGAACTTCAGTTCCGTACTTTTCAGAAAAAAGCAGCTTGCTCAGGATTATTTCATTAGTTGTAACATCGCCTGTCAGATACAGATCGGTAAATGTATTTTGCTTAGGCAGAAAGTAGAAGTATGAATTAGACAGTTCACCGTCAAATGAGACAGCGATTGTTCCGGAAACAAAAAAGTCAGGATACTTCATTAAGTCATAAGACGGGATAAGCGCAACATCGGCATTGCCATTTTTCACTTCGGCACTGATAAGCGAAGCATCTTTGAACTTAATATTTTGCCTTAAAGGCTCAGGAGAAGCTTCACAGAGAAGACGTGTGTATATGTTTTTGGGGAATAATATTTTCACTGTATAATGCCATAAAAAAGCCGCCTTGTGGCGGCTTATATAACCAAATAAAGAATTACTTTGAAGATTTTGTCTTAATTCTCGCAGCTTTACCTGAAAGACCTCTTAAGTAGAATAACTTAGCCCTTCTTACATCGCCCAGTTTAAGTACTTCAATCTTAGCAATCTTAGGTGAATTCAAAGGGAAGATTCTCTCAACGCCAACACCGCTTGAGATTTTTCTAACAGTAAAAGTTTTGCTGATACCGGCACCTCTGATACTGATTACATCGCCTTCGAATGGCTGAATTCTTTCTTTATCGCCTTCGATTACTCTTACATGAACGCGGATATGATCGCCGGCATTAAAAACAGGCAGGTCGGTTCTAAATTGATCCGCGACAAATTCTTTCAAGTTATCCATTTTTTTTCTACTCCAGACTATTTATTTTTTTCCATTTTTCAGTTAAAACTCGTGACTGGTCTTTCTTCCAGTCCTCAATCTTCTTAAAATTCCCTGAAAGCAACACTTCCGGCGCTTTCATTCCCTTATAATTTGCCGGTCTTGTATAATATGGAGGCTCTACAACATCGCCATCCTGGAATGAGTCGCTAAGAGCTGATTCAGCATCTCCTAAAACTCCGGGAATAAGTCTTACGATAGCATCGACAATAATAAGGGCAGGCAGTTCTCCCCCGCTTAGAACAAAATTACCGATTGATACTTCATCAGTAGCAAATGCCTCACGCACACGGTCGTCAATACCTTTATAATGCCCGGCTATTATAATTATATTTTCAGCAATTGAAAACCGGTTAGCCATCCGCTGGTTAAATATTTTCCCTTTAGGACAACTATAAATGATATGCTGATATTCGCGCCGGCTTTTCAAAGATTCGATACATTCAAAGAACGGCTCCGGCTTCAGGAGCATACCCGCTCCCCCGCCAAATGGCTTATCATCAATAACTTTATGTTTATCATGTGTATAATCTCTTAGATTATGCACGTTTATTTCAACTTTCTGAAAATCCCGGGATCTTTTAATTATACTTGTCTGAAGCGGACTGTTAAGTAAATCCGGCACTGCAGATATTATATCAATCCTCATCATTTTCAAATATATTGTAGCCTGGTTTCAGATTCAGCGTTTTATTTATTTTATCAAAACTTTCGACATAATCTTTAACGGCAGGAACCAAAAACTCCTTACCGGAAAGATCATGAATTACATATACATCATTTGAAGGAAGCTTAATAACATCTTTAAGAATGCCTGCGGGTTTGCCCTCCGCAAAGACCCTGCTGTCGATTAAATCATGAATAAAAAAAGTATCTTCTGTAAGTTTAACCAGATTTTCACTATCGACATAAATTCTTTTACCAACAAAAAAATCAACATCCTGATCGCTGTTGAAATTTACAAACTTGATGGTGAAGTAATTCTTAACAGGAACTACCTTCTCTACCATAAACTCCTTCATATCCCCAAAGATTTCAATATAAACCTTACGGAGACTCAGGAACCTTTCAGGTTCATCAGAATGCGATATCAAAGACAAAAAACCATTTTTATTAAAAATGGTTTTAATCTCTGCTACTAAAAAATATTCATTCACGACAAAATACAACCGCTTAATTAATCCAAAACCTCAATTATCACGCGTTTGCCATACTTTGCAGCAACTGCGGTTAGTAAAGTTCTCATAGCCTGGACAGTCCTCCCCTGCTTTCCAATTACCTTACCAATATCTTCAGGGCTAACCTTTAAATAAATAATTAATTTTTCATCATCAAGTATTTTTTCTTCAATAGAAACGCCATCGGGATTATCAACCAGATGTTTCGCAATAAATTCAATGAATTCTTTCATTTATTACCTCTCTTTCAATTAGAGCTACAACGAGTACTGGATTAGCGTATAAAAATCCCCGATAAGCAAAACTAAATTAATTACTCACCCGGATTTTCATCGGAAGTAGTACTCTTTACTTCCTCTGCAATAACTTCCTTAGGTTCTTCTTTAACTGAAGTTTTTTCTATTTTTTTATTCTCTGTCTTTTTTGAACTAAATTTGGCTTCATTAAGTTTTCCCCAGGCTTCCATCTTTGAACCGACTTCAGCTTCAGAAAGTCCCTGACCAATTAATTCTTTTTTAAGCAGAACGCCTTTTTTGCTCAGGAGACTTCTGACAGTATCTGTTGGCTGCGCGCCAACGCCCAGCCAGTATAATGCTCTGTCTTCCTTAATTTCGATAGTAGCGGGATCGGATTTAGGATTATAAATTCCAATTGCTTCTAAAAATTTGCCATCTCTGGGAGCGCGGGCATCAGCAGCTACAACTTTATAAACCGGTTGTCTTTTTTTACCCATTCTTCTTAATCTTAACTTAACTGCCAAGTTTTTGTTCCTCCAATTATATTTCTTTTATTATATATCAATTTAACTTAAAATTTTTATTATTCATAAAGGGAAATTTCTTTCCGCCTCCGGCATTAAGCATTTTCATTACTTTCTGCATTTCAGCAAACTGCTTAATCAGCCTGTTTACATCCTGAATCGTTGTGCCACTACCACGTGAAATTCTTTTACGCCTGTTGCCGTTTAATATTTTAGGAGTGCGTCTTTCTTCTCTTGTCATCGATTGAATAATCGCCTCTACCTTAACAAATTCCTTCTCATCAATATTCGCATTCTTAATCTGTGAACCAAGCCCCGGTATCATACCTAAAATAGACTTAAGAGAGCCCATCTTCTTAATCATCTTTATCTGTTTTAAGAAATCCTCAAAATCGAACCTGTTTTCACGAAGTTTCTTCTCGATTTCTTCAGCATCTTTCTCATTGTATTGTTCCTGCACCTTTTCCACAAGCGAGATTACATCTCCCTTGCCAAGTATCCTTGAAGCCATCCTGTCGGGATAAAATACTTCAAGAGAATCAAGCTTTTCGCCAAGGCTTACGAACTTAATCGGTCTGTCAACTACCGCCTTAATCGAAAGTGCACAACCGCCTCTTGTATCACCGTCAAGCTTTGTCAGTACAATTCCGTCATAATTTATTCTTTCATGGAATGCCTTTGCGGAGTTTACAGCATCCTGCCCCGTCATCGAGTCAACCACAAAAAGACTTTCATCCGGCTTAACCACCCGCTTTATCGCATCGACTTCGTTCATCATTTCTTCATCGACATGAAGACGTCCGGCTGTATCTATAATTACAGTATTAAGCCCGTTTTCCTTTGCCCATACAACTGAGTCCTGAGCAATCTTTACTGCATCCTTATGCTCCGCTGAGAATACCGGAACACTAACCTGTAATCCAAGCTGCTTTAACTGCTCAACAGCGGCAGGACGATAAACATCAGCCGCCGTAAGTAAAACTTTTCTATTCCTTGATTTTAATAAACGAGCCAGTTTACCACAGAAAGTAGTTTTACCAGAACCCTGCAGACCAACTACTAAAATTACTGTAACGCCGGAGCCGTTAAGCGTAAGTTCTGTCTGGCTGCCTCCCATCAGTTGGGCAAGTTCATCATATATAATTTTTGTAATCAGCTGACCAGGTGTAATAGAGTTTAATACCTCTTTACCAACAGCCTTTACAGTTACATCATCAATAAATTTTTTTGCAACTTTATAATTAACGTCAGCATCTAAAAGAACACGCCTGATTTCACGTAAACTATCGGAAATATTGCTTTCAGTTAATCTGCCCTGACCGCTTATTTTCTTTAATGCCGTTTCAAACTTATTTGTTAGGTCTTCAAACATAAATGCCATGTTAAAATGAGAGCAAATTTAACAAAATTAATTAATTATTACAACAAGTTTTCTCTTAACCGGCTTTGAGCGCGTTTGCTCCGCTTACGATTTCGAGAATTTCTTTAGTAATTGATGATTGTCTGACTTTATTATAGTGCAACTGTAATGTTCTTATCATCTCTTTAGCATTCTCTGTAGCCATATCCATGGCTGTCATTCTGGCTCCAAGTTCAGAAGCATAAGACTCAAGAAGCATTCTCCACATCTGACTATTAAGATGTTTTGGAAGCAGGTTATTAATGATTGCCTTTGCATCCGGCTCATAAATACAATCTGTTTTGTTTCCCTTTCCGCCATTCTCAATTTTCTCATCCTGAGTTTTTGGAACCGGCAGGAACTGCTCAATTACCAGATTCTGCTGCATTACTGACTTAAATTCATTATGTACCACAAGAACCTTATCAATTTCATTATTCAGAAACCGGTGCCGCAGTTCATTTACAAGATTTGAGGCTGTCTGAAATTTAAGACTGGAAAAAATACCAGGATACTGACCTGATATTTTATAATTCCCCTTTGTAAAATAATCACAGCCCTTCTTGCCAAGGCAGTAAACAAAAAGATTGCCTGAATTGTTAAGACTTTCATATTTACCATGAATAAGATTTGCAGCCTCACGGAGGATATTCATATTAAAGCTGCCACAGAGTCCGCGGTCTGAAGTTAATACAACAACCGCAATATTCTTTACTTCCCTTTCGGTAAGTAAAGGATTATTTAAGTCGCTGCTCTGTTTAAGAAGATTTGTTAATACTTCGGTTATTTTCTTTGAATAAGGGCGGGCATTGATCATGTTATCCTGCGCACGGCGCAATTTCGCCGTCGCAACCATCTTCATTGCCTTTGTAATCTGCTGCGTACTCTTAACGCCAACTATTCTTCTTTTAATGTCTCTTAATGTGGCCATATTTTATGCGAAGCTGGTCTGATTATTTATATTTTATCTGTTATAAGATGACTTCTTACTAAACCAAAGCTACTGATTCGCTCCTCTTAAACTTTGGCAGGAATTCTTCTGCCACCTTCTTAATACTATTAATAATTGTATCGCTTAAGGCTTTCTCAATACGTATTTTTTCAAAAATATCATTGTATTTAAGTTCGACATACTCAATAAATTCCTTCTCAAAACGCTTTACATCATCTATTCTGATTGTTTCAAGATAATCGTTTGTGCCGATAAATACGCTTACAATCTGATTCTCAACAGGTGCCGGCTGATACAATCCCTGCTTTAAAAGTTCTACAAGGCGGGCACCTTTTGAGAGTGTCTTCTGCGTAGCTTTATCAAGATCGGAACCGAACTTTGCAAATGATTCAAGTTCGCGGTACTGTGCCAAATCAAGCTTAAGAGAACCAGCGACTTTTCTCATTGCCTTATTCTGAGCATTGCCACCTACGCGGGATACGCTGATACCTACGTTGATAGCCGGTCTTACACCTGCGTTAAACAGGTTTGGCTCAAGGTATATCTGACCGTCAGTAATAGAAATAACATTAGTAGGAATGTATGCCGATACATCGCCCTGCTGAGTTTCGATAATTGGGAGAGCCGTTAAGCTTCCGCCACCTTCAGCATCGCTCAATTTTGAGGCACGCTCTAAAAGTCTTGAGTGTAAATAGAAAACATCGCCCGGATAAGCTTCCCGCCCTGGCGGTCTTCTAAGCAGAAGCGAAAGCTCTCTGTAAGCAGCCGCCTGTTTGGACAAATCATCGTAAATTACAAGAGCATCTTTGCCATTATCCCTGAAATATTCTCCCATCGTAGCTCCCGAATAAGGAGATATAAACTGGAGCGGAGCGGAGTCAGATGCAGATGCCACAATTACCGTTGTATAGTCCATTGCTCCCTGTTCATGAAGTTTTGCAACAACCTGGGCTATTGTCGAGCTTTTTTGTCCAATAGCAACATAAATACAGTAAACGGGTCTTATGCCGTTCTCCATAGATTCCTTTGTATGCGTACGTTTCTGATTGATAATCGTATCAATAGCAACGGAAGTCTTACCCGTCTGACGGTCACCAATAATAAGCTCCCTCTGACCACGCCCGATAGGAATCATAGCATCAATAGCTGTTATGCCGGTCTGGAGTGCCTGCTTAACGGGCTGACGCGCTATTACGCCGTAAGCTTTCCTTTCAATTGGAAGAAACTGTTCGGTGTGAACAGGCCCCTTACCGTCCAATGGAACACCGAGCGGATTTACCACCCTGCCTAACATTGCATCCCCAACAGGAAACGAGGCTACTCTCTTTGTCCTTTTTACTGTGTCGCCTTCCTTAATAAGAGTATAATCACCGAAAATAACACAGCCAACGCTGTCTTCCTCAAGATTTAATACCATTCCATATACATCATTTGGAAATTCCACCAGTTCGCCTGCCATAACTTTTGACAAGCCATATACACGTGCAATTCCATCGCCTATCTGAAGAACTGTACCGACATCATATATATCAACCTCATTGTCAAAGCCCGCAAGCTGCTTGCGCAGTATTGCAGATACTTCATCAGGTCTAACTTCTGCCATCTTTATTCCCTTTTATTTGTCCGACCATTAGTTTAATATCAGGTTCCCGCTTAATAACCGTTTTTCTAATAATTCAAGCTGACGCCTAAGCGAAGCGTCATAAATTGTGTCTTCTATCTTTATGATAAAGCCGCCTATAATCTTTGTATCAATGAAATAACTGAGCCTTACTTTCTTCTGTGTAAGTTCTTCAAGCCTGCTTTTTAATTTTATTTTCTGCTCTTCCTCAAGCTCAAGCACGCTGTATATATCGGCATTTATCAGACCTAAATGCTGGTCGCGCAACTCAAGATAACGCCTGACTATGTTAAGCAACAGTTCCTCCCTGTTCTTATCAACAATAAACTGCACAAACTCAAGCGAGTCCCGGCTGACCTTACTCTCAAAAAGCTCTGTCAATATGGAATATTTAGTCTTTGACGGGATAACCGGACTATGTAAAACCACAAGCAGTTCCTTTGAGTTGCCAAGTGTTTTTTTAATCAGCTCAATATCGTCTGAAACAGTATCAAACGAATTGCGCTCTTCTGTAAGTTTCATCAGCACAGTAGCATAACGATTCGCAATATTCAGATTACTCATAATCAGTTCTTAGGTAATTCATCAATAAATTTATTAACTATATTTATCTGTTTTTCCTTATCGAGATTTTCCCTTAATATCTTTTCAGTAGCCTGGACAACAATCATTGCCACCTCACTCTTCAAAGACTCAAAAGCTTCAGCGTTTTTGCGTTTGATTTCGCTGGTTGCATCATCGATCATTTTCTTTGACTCGGCTTTGCTTGCGCTAAGTATCTGCTCTTTCAGCTTTTCGGCAAATACTCTCCCCTGAGTGATTATCTTTTGTGCTTTTTCCTCAGTCTTTGCCAGGCTTGCCTGGTTTTCAGCCAGTAGCTTCTCTGCTTCTGTCCTTGCCTTTTCCGCTTTTTCAATTGACTCACGGATAAAAGTTTCGCGTTCATCCAAAGCGTGAAGTATCGGTTTCCAGGCAACTTTCTTTAATATAAGCAGAAGACAGATAAATGTAATCGCCGTCCAGAAAATCAGTCCGGGATTTACATCTAATAGTCCCCCCTTATGCTCCCCGGCTTCCTGAAGAAGCACAAGAGCAAAATTTATCACAGCCAGCATTTAGATTCCCTTGTAAAATTAGTATTTGGGTTACATGAAGTAAAAAGAACTCTCAATGAAATTACTTCAAAGCCAGTAAAATACAGATTACCAAAGCAAACAATGAAATACCCTCAATAAGAGCTGCGGCAATAATCATTGAAGTTCTGATATCTCCTAGAACCTCAGGCTGACGGCCACTTGCCTCCATGGCCGCGCTTGCTAATTTGCCAATACCTAAAGCTCCGCCTATAACTGTTAAACCCGCGCCCAATCCTGCTGCTAAGTGTGCAAAATCCATTTAATTCCTCCAAAGTTGAATGTATGTTGTTTATTAATCAATGATCCTGATGTACTGCCATCCCGATGAACAAAGAGGACAGCATTGTAAATATATATGCCTGTATTAAGGCTACAAGTATTTCAAGTAAATAAATAAATAAAGCAAAGGCAATTGAAACCGGAGCGACAAACACCGTTTTAAGGATGAATATCAGTCCTATTAACGCCAGAATAACAATATGCCCTGCGGTCATATTTGCAAAAAGACGAATAGCCAGAGCAAATGGTTTAGTAAAAAGTCCGAGTATTTCAACTATAAACATGACCGGCAACAGCCATACCGGAACTCCATGCGGTATTAATCCCCTGAAATATCCGAACACTCCGTTTTTCATCATGCCACCCGCCTGTATTACAATAAATGAGATAACTGCAAGCGTGGCTGTTACTGAAATATTGCTTGTCGCTGTGGCGCTGTATGGAAACAGTCCGATGAAGTTACTGGCAAGTATAAAAAAGAAAACCGTTAAGAGATAGGGCAGAAATTTCTCAAATCCTTTGCCTATTGCCGGCTTTGCGATGTCATCCCGGACAAAAACAACAAGAAGTTCCATTAAATTTGCAAACCCTTTGGGAGTTTTAGACTTCTTATAGCTTTTGGAAACATAGCTGAAGATTAAGATTAGAAGAAGAACGGCAAGCCACATAAAAACCACATGACGCGTAATCGATATGTCCATACCGAATATATGTATCTCCGGCAATGGTATTTTGCCGAACGGTTCAAAATCAAGATATTTTGCATCCAGAATATGATGTAATATCCAGCTGCTGTCGGAATTGCCGCTTTGTGCGTGGGACAGAGTGTCCTGCGCCACTTTCGCTGTATCGGCTTGTATATAACTGATCATATTTTCAGGATTTCTTTTCTGTTACTTGTATTCTAAAATAATTTATTTCTAATGCCAATGATATAAAGTACAAAATGAAAAATATAAATATAAACCCATATTTGTCTATATTCAAGAATTTCAATAAAATAAGAATGACTATTAACAGAATAAACATTCTGGCAACCATTCCGCCCATGTTATATATCATAAACAGACTGCCGGATTTGCCTAAAGCGTAATTAAAGGACAGTACCGTTGCTACGGCGTTCAGCCCGTTGATTACTCCCGCATAGAAAGAAGCATTTAAAAACTCATAGCTGACATGACCGCTTTTATACAAAGCAAAAATACATATATAGACAATAATAAATAAGAATAAAATCTGATTAATTACCTTTTTCACTATTTTTCTTTTTATCCCCTATCTCCAATACTGTCTTTATAACACTATAAATGCCTGCCGCGCCACCTAAAAATGAAAATGATATCGTAAGCCATGGGAAAATACCCAGCTTACCGTCAAGCCACCTGCCAAGAAATAGCATCAGGACTATGGAAGCCGCAATCTGAAAGCCAAGTCCAAGATACGCTCCCGCTTCATTTATATTCTTGATTTTTTTCCTTTCGGAGCCGGTGCTGATCATTTTTTACTTTCGGACTGTAAAACTGGATCTTTCTTTTGCTCATTGCTCATTGTACATGTACCCTCGAAGAAGGCACCCTGCTCAATGACAAGTATTTTTGCCATTATATCACCTTTTAAGACAGATTTAGATTCCAGAACAAGCTTACTGGATGAATTTACATACCCGGATATCTTTCCGCTCAGTGTAATATTCTCAGCCCTGACTTCTCCCTTTACTTCCGCCGTCTCGCCAAACGTTAAGTTACCGAGCACTGTTACGTTGCCCTTTATCGCACCATCTATTCGAACGTTGCCATTACTTTTAATTAGTCCTTCGATTGCCATGCCTTTTGATATAATGCTGATATCCTCTGCTTTTCCGTTTGTTGTTTTTTTGTGTAACATTATAAAATTCACTCCTATTTTAATAAAACACTTTTGGGATCGACAGCCTGACCATCCATCCATACCTCGAAATGCAGATGCGGACCCGTGGTATTCAGTCCTGAATTGCCGCTTAATGCAATTACCTCACCCTGTGCTACTTTGTCTCTAATCTTTTTTACCAGTACCGAACAATGCTTATAGACTGTTATATAATTATCCTGGTGCATCAGTATTATCATATAGCCATCATCGGACGTATAATCGGCAAAAACAACTGTGCCGAAAGCCACCGCGAAAACAGGCTGACCTGAACGAAGTGGAAAATCAATCCCCATGTGTCCCTTCTCCGCGCTGAATCCCCTGCTGGTAAACTGACTGTTTACAGGATTAATAAAATAAACCACGCGGACGGAATTATTCTCCTGATCCATAAAAAGAGCTTTTACAGCTCCAAAAATATACCCCCCAAAGGGATTTTCTGTCTTCTGCTGCTTCTGTATTTCCTGCTTTTCCCTGATCGATTTTGCAAGATCCGAATCTCCCATAAAAACTGCATTCTTCAGACTTTTGTTCAGGGACTGAATATGATTAAGCTCCTTCGAAAGGTAAATAACCCTCTTGCTTAACTGCAACAACCTCATCGATTCACCCCGCAGGGCTTCCTCATCTGAAATCAAAAGAAATTTGGCGGGCGTAGCAAGCAGGAACAAGAAGACTGTCAGGGCAATAACAAATGTATAAAGCCCGATAAACAGAGCTATTTTTATACTGCTGAACGCATAGCTTTTTGTATGAGCACCGGCATGATCAAAAATGATATGCGCCGAGAATTCTTTAATATCTTTTATTTTGGGTATTTTCATGTTCAAGCTGATGCAAAGTTACCTAACCCTGCCTAAAAAGTCAATTAAAGTCAGCCCTGATACCGGTATATTATAAATCAATAGAGCAGATGATTCCCTGCATCGGGTTAATCAGCAGGGGATATCATTTATCTGAACTTCCCCATCAGTTCGCTAAACTTAACCGCTCCCTCGCGCACAAGCACGGGAACGCTGTCTGTCAGGTCAATTATAGTTGAGCCAAGCCTGAGCAGCTTCTTTTCAGTATAAAATACAGCATTCACCTCAGAGCCAAATTCACAATAAATTGCATCCGGTTCAGTCATCGGCCCGCCTCCTGAACGATTAACACTTGTCGATATCAAAGGCTTCTTCACTTCCGCAATCAGCGAAACACAAAACCCGCTGCGCGGAACGCGGAAGCCTGCTGTAGTCTGACCGAGTAAAGCCACAGTCTGATGATTTAACTTTAGAATTACAGAAACCGGATCAGGCCAGACAGCATCAAGGAAATCAAAATGCTTCTCCATTGCCACATCGGTATAACCGGTAAGCCGCTGAAGATTATCAGCCAGAAAAATAAATTTCTTACTCTCGTCCCGCCTTTTCATTTTATTAATTCTAAGAGTACAGTCCGGATTAAAAGGATCGCCGCCTATCCCATAGATTGTATCAGTCGGATAAATAAAAACGCCCCCTTCGGTAAATATCCTCGCAGCTTCTTTTACTGCTCCGTTAATGTCCCCGTCTGCTAAAATCATCGATCCCCGTCTGACTCCGGGCATTTACTTCCTCCATATAAAACAGAATAAAAAAAATCATCCGGTTACTTTATCACTACCCCGTAAATAATCAGTCATCCAGCATTTCAGCAATAATATCGTTAACCTCGCTTTCACTTATCTTATAAGCGCAGTCAAACGACTTAACCGGACATTTCTTATGCCCGTGTATTCCGCAGGGCTTGCATTTAAGTTCATCAAAATTCATGATTCTGCTCTTTTCATTATACGGATAAAAACCGAAGTCAGGCACCGTAGAACAGTATATAGTGAGAACTGCAATACCCGCAGCCATTCCGAAATGAGCAGGCGCGCTGTCGTTGCATATTAAAACAGAACACCGCCTCAGTAATTCAACTGACTCAGTTATAGTCAGATTACCCGCAACATTAACAACATCCCCTGCATGACCGGCTGAAAGCTCATCACAGAGTGCCCTGTCGGACTTTGCCCCGATTAAAAATACTTTTATCCCTCTGCCAAGTAAAAACTCAACAATTCCTTTATATCTTTCAACCGGATATTTCTTTGTCTCCCATACAGAACCCGGCGCTACTGTGGCAAACTTCCGCCCTTCGTATCCGTATAAAATTCCGTCAATCTTTCTTACCGTTTTCTCATCGGACTGAATTTCAGGCTTTATTTTCCACTCATCCCCTTCTTTATAACAGCCGGTAAGACTTAAATTCCTCTGTACCTCATGGAGCCTGCCATGATAAGGAATTACATTGCGGTACAGCCTGCTTAATGACGAATTTGAAAATCCGTAAGTCTCTTTCACTCCGGAAAGCTTTACGAGCATGGCTGTTCTAAGCGATCTGTGAGGTGAATAAATCACGGAGTATTTTTCATTTCTGATTCTGCCCGCAAAGTGGAAAATACTTATTAATGATTTATCCGCTCCCCTCTTGTCATATACAATTACTTTATGAACAAAAGGGCTTGCCTTAAATATCTCCTCTGAAGCGGGTGCAGATATCACATCAATTAAACTACTGGGAAAGAGACTGCTTAAACTCTGAATAAGCGGAAGAGTAAGCACAGAGTCGCCAATGAAAGCCGTCTGAACAACTAAAATTTTCTCATAAAGCATCAGTATTTCCAACGCTTGTGCATCCAGAGCCACTGCTCCGGATTGCGCCTTATACAGGCTTCGAGGATATTATGATACTGCTGATTGATTTGCATAACCTTCTCTTCGGTTGTTCCTTTACACTCATCAATATCTATAAAATTAATATCAACATAATATGAGTAGTCTGCCTGACGCTCTGTGACAGCCACGGCAATCGGGGACTTTGTCTTTAATGCCATTACAGCCGCGCCCGGATAAACAGACGAATCTATTCCCATAAACTTAACCCTCGGACCATCCGGCTCGCCCCGCTGATCGCCTACAAGTCCTATAATCTTCTTCTCGACAAGTGCTTTAAAGATATTCCTGATTGACAAGCCAAGAGGTACTGTTTTATTGCCAAACTTCTCGCGCATCATATTTATCCAGTCCCCCACAAAAACATTGCGCTGTGGTTTATACACAACATAAACCGGAACTCCAAGCTGGGCACCGATTGAGCAGGCACCCAGTTCCCAGTTGCCAAAGTGTGCAGTTAAAAATATTACTCCCTTATTTTCTTCGAATTTCTCCTTAACCAGATGAAGTTTCGGGCAGCTGACCCAGCTTTTGATTTTTTCGGCAGTCTGAAAAGGAATGCACATTATCTCGGCGAGTGTAAGGGCAAAACTAAAGTAAGCCTTATATGCAATTTGTCCTATTTCCTTCCCGGACTTCTCCGGGAATGCCATTGCAAGGTTACCTGTTACTGTTTTTTTTCTTATTGGTATCAGATAGTAGAAAATGAAAGCAAGGACACGGGCGAAAAAGCGCGTGCTTTTCAGTCCTGTCAGATGAAAGAGCTTAACAAAGCCGTTAAAAAGGATATATTCAGATTTGTTCTTTAATGACATTAGTTTATATTATTTAATCCTGTTGAGCTGTCCGTAACATTCATTCCGCCTGCCGGAAGCGTGTAATTAATTTATCTGTTCAAAAAACCATGTATATGCTTTTCTTAATCTTACTCATAATCATAATCTTACCCGTTTCAGGGGAAATGAGTATTATTTAGCGGTCTGTATCCTGCTTAACCAGTTATCATCCTTAAGTTCTCCTCTTTTTGTAGAATGGAGAAGCTGATAATCACCAAAACCTGAGACATCGCCAAAAATAAACTCCACGCCCCCTTCGATGCCGTTATATCGCCAGATTTCATAAGGTTTCTTATCCAGGTCATTCGGATAACGGTCAGTTTCGTCCGCTTCTCCATAAAGAATAAATACGCGACCCCGGTCTGTTTTATTACCGCGCCTGCCAAGTGCTCCATACTTCTCATTAGCTGTTTTTACTCTGTTTATAAAAGTACTTTTGAACTCATTCTCCGGCGTTGACGGGTCTGCATCTCTCCTTTTCCAAAATTTAAAGAGAAACTCACGTTTGCCTTCTGTATTTTGTATCTTTTTATACTGCTCCCTTTCCGTTGCATTTGTAATATATGCAGATTTATCAAAAAGCTCATCACATTCATCCGGACTTAGTGCGCTGAATTCCGAATTTATCAGTTCCATATTTCCGGTCATATTTTTTACTGTGTCAATAACCTTAGGATTATATACATAGAACTTTTTTGATGATGAAACACCATAATTACCAGCACTATCCAGGGCGGTCAGGACAAATGTATAGGTATCAGTTGCATATCTGGAAATATTGAGAGTGCCGACCTCAACTCTTGCGACATCTGTCCTGGAAATACACTTAGCCTTATCAAAAAGTAATGCGCCACGGCTGTTATACAGACGCGACCTTAATGTAACATTATCAGAAGTCCCCGGCTTCGTCATATTATAAATTTCGGCGTAATAGAATACCACAGGAGCCTCTTCCCCGAAAACCATAGTCGGATTCGGCACAACCTCAAGTGTATTCTTATAAAAAATCGAAGAACTGTCCGCGCCCTCCTGTCTGATATTACCTGAAAGTTCAATATCGCTGAGCGAAAGGTTTTTACCGGCAAAAGGTTCAATTATAAGGTTTTCCACTATTCTTTTTACCTTATTCCTGTTGTTGGCATCCGTACCGGTAACTATGCACTGATACTGCCCGCCGGGTATGACAAAACCAACAACCCCCACAAGATTTCTAAACTTCGAAGTCCCGGATGTATCTAAAATCAGGTTATCAACTTTCCATTCCTTATCGAGTAACACATTTTTGCCGGTTGTATCCTGTATTTGGATATGAATAATTGCATTAGCGGAAAATCCGGCTTTTTTTTCCATTAGTGTAAGATTATTCAGGCTGAACGAATAATAAAATTCGATGTAACCGGAGAGACTGTCATAACTGAACCTTGCATAGTCAAAGTTAAAGCGGAGATCACTCTGAGCCTTGATAACAAACGGAGCGACAAACAGCAGAATCACTAAAAGTTTTTTCATGTTTCTTTATAATTAGTGAAAAAAACGATTAAAAAATTACAATATTATTTCTGTAAATAAAAGGACTTATTAAGGTATTTTCATTAAAATCATTTATAAAACCTGTAGCAAAAGAGGAAATCAGACACAGAACTTTACAAATCCGCTGTATATAACACCAAACTCCGGCGGGATGTTTATATGAAAAATTATGGCGGGAATTACTACACCGGATAAAGACTGCCCCGTTCCACAGACAAAATCTGACAAATCCCCTGCCTGGTTTATCCTTAACCGGAAATTTTATCAGATACGTATTTTTAATCTAAAAAAAATGAAATTATTGTAAAATCAGGGAACTTTGACCCTCATGAGGTACTTGGAGTTTTCCGAGTACCCCGTGACGCTCTCATGAGGTACTTGGAGTTTTCCGAGTACCTCGTGACGCTCTCAT
>JBAXDX010000055.1:0-19189 GCA_037140715.1 Ignavibacteria bacterium | reverse complement strand
TTCATTTATCCGGTGAATCAGTAATTCATTAAACTTTGTGAACTCTGCAAACCCCATCCGTTTCCTGATATCCACAAACAGGGATGGATCAAATGCCCGTTTTGTTCTGACATCTTCATAACCAGGGAAATACTGCAGGTACGGATTCTCACTTATTTCTCCTGTAACAAGTTCATCACTAAGACCCTTATTGTTTTATTATCAGGGACCCTGTGGCGACTCCTAGTGAAAGTGACGGGCGTCCCTGACTCTTATGCATTCTCTTCTGGTATATGCCTGCCAGTTCATCCCACGGAATTATCCCGGCAAGCATTACCCACTTGTTTTTCTGGTCGAGTTCTGTGTCAAACGGCGTCTTGAAAAACTCTAATTTTAACTGTTTCGTACTCGTATATCGTATCATCAGGTGCTCAGTTATTTGTCCAAATTTACCATTTTCTGAGCACTTTTAACACTATTTTATTCTATATCTTATTGTTTATCATGACTTTTGGACTTTTTCAGCAGGCTCTAAGTATTAATAACGGCTAATTTCCCGGGAATAAACTTCATCTGCTTGAATCCTGATTTTCCAAAAAATATTTCCTATCGTATATGGTAATATATCATTTCCTTCGTCAGGAACATGGACTATTATTTCTTACGGATTAATTCTTCTCTTTTGCTGTATTAAATAATAAAAAGTAAAGTTGAGCCCTACTGTCCACCATGCCATTGTTATCACCTCGTGATCTCCAAAATTCCATTCGGTAAGACCAGCAAATAAAAATGATATATATCCGCCAAATGCCCCAAGCGCATAGGATGAAACAAATGGTTCTGTTTTTACTTCATTATATATTTTATAATTAAATTGTATTATTTTTCCAAGCAGTATCATTACTACAATAAATCCAAAGCCGCCAAGTATGGCAAGGAAGTGAATATAATTATTATGAAGATGCCCCTGTAGTTCTTTATCATAATTACGTTTATACTGCCTGTAAAGATTATTAAGGTCGATATCGCCTACGCCAAATAGCGGATGATCCTTTAACATCAGAAATCCCGCGCGCCATAGAGCCATTCTATTAAAGTTCGATGGAAGATAAGGGTCTATCATGCTTGTCAGCCTGTTGCGTCTTACATTAGTTACTATAAGTTCATTCTTGTTTAAGGCAATAGCCTTCGGGATAAAATTTAATTTGTATTTGCCAATAATTTTAAGCGAATCTTTCATTGAATGATCAAACAGGTAAACATTTTTATTAAGATCTGAAGCGAGAAGCTTTGCTCCGAATTTTTCTATAAAACATATTTTTTTTACATCGGGAATTTCTTTCAGCAGGTTCATTGTATGCGAGTCTGGGGAATAGAGCTTCAACCCATCTATATCGGAAATAATAATTCTGCCATCGATATAACACACATAATCAGGAGCATTTTTTAGTTTATAATAAACCGGACTGCCTTCCGGCAGTCCCTGTTTTACAGAATATTCACAAAGCCCGTTCTCAACTGAGTAAAAAATCATTCGAGCTGAATCAACATATATTTTGTTGTCAGCTGTAATCCCTGATAGACGAATAACATCTTTCAGATTATCCGGATTCCTGAATATAGTCAGCCCGCTGTCTTTATCCATAATATAAAGATAATTATTCGCAAGCCGATAGGATGTTGTGAATCCCGATGAAATCAATTCTGATTTTTGTTTGATATTTCCAATTGAATCTTTTTCAAGTAAAAGGAATCTCGAATCGATTAAGTATGCTGTGAGATATTTTCCCCACTGATTCATTTCCAGTACTGGCGATGGCATATTATATTTGCCAACTACTGCAGCCCCATTAAGCTTCAATATCCCGTTTTCAAAATCGCTTATATAGTTTGCCTTGCTGTCTGTATATATTCCATTTGCCCGGCCTTCTGTATTAAGCTTTGCCGTTTGCGCAAGCCCGCTCTCTGATTTAATATTATAAAAATATACTTCGCTTTTATTTTTCCCAATAAATAAAAATATGACCCCTGCTACAAAAACGACTGGTAAAATAAGCTTCCAGTTTCTCTTTATCAGTATTATTGCAAACAATCCTGCGCCCGTGCCAATCCAGCCGGTTCTTTTATAGGTTGAAATCAAAGCAAGTACAGAAAGCATAAAAAGTATAAGAACAAAAAACTTATTCTTAAAACTTTGTTTTTCATTTATCAGAAAGGCAAATAAAAATACAACCGTAAAACTCATTATCTCGCTTGTAGTAATTGGGTACTGAAATAGTGAGGGTCCTGATTCCTTTATCTGATAAAGATTATAAACGTAATAGTAATATGAATTAACAAGGTATATTATTATGCTGACCATCGAAGCTCCGATAAAAACCTTGAAGAACAGTTTTGCTTTTTTCATATCATCGGCGGCAAAGGCGACTGTGTACAATGTTGGGATAAGAAGCATTCGCTTAAACATGTTCAGGAAAGCGCGACCATGTTCATCCGAAAATATAGCTGAAAGAAATTCCGCTAAAAGAAATAACGCAAAGAATAATTCAAGTCCCGTCTTTCTGAACTGCCATTCGCGCGTAACTCCAAATTTTACAAGAATTCCAAGCAATGCGCCATAGTAACCAAGTTGATTGATAAAAATCGAATTGGTAAGACTAAGCATAAATAATATTATACAACCAAAGATAATCTTATCAATAACGGAAAGTATTTTATCTTTATTTTCAAACATGTTAGTCTCTAAATTGTAATTCATATAATTTTCGGTACATACCGCTGGTATTTCTCATCAGCTCTTCATGTCTGCCACATTGAATTATCTTTCCTTTATCAAGCACGATTATTTTGTCAGCGTTCCTTATTGTGCTTAAACGGTGAGCTATTACGAACGTAGTTCTCTCCGCCATCAGACGTTCGATAGCCTGTTGCACTAACATTTCCGACTCATTATCGAGGGCGGAAGTCGCTTCGTCAAAAATCATAATGGGCGGATTAACCAACAGCGCGCGGGCAATTGAAAGTCTCTGTCTCTGTCCGCCGGATATCTTCGTGCCCCGTTCTCCTACGATGGTATCATACCCGCGAGGAAATTCTATAATGAAATTATGCGCGTTGGCAGCCTTCGCTGCTTCAATTATTTTATCCATCGAATGGTCTGTTAGTCCGTAAGCAATATTATTTTTTATCGAATCATTAAAGAGCATTGTCTCCTGTGTAACTATTCCCATCAGTCGGCGCAAATGTTCAATCTTAATTTCTTTTATGTTGTTCCCATCGATTAAAATTCCACCGCCTGTCGGGTCAAAGAAGCGTGGTATCAGATCGACAAGTGTGGTCTTGCCTGAACCGCTACTACCTACAAGCGCAATGATTTCCCCTTTCTTTACCGAAAGATTCAGCTTATCCAATACAAGTTCGTCAGAATCATCATAATGAAAAGATACATCCTTAAACTCGATGCTGCTCTTAAACTCTTCGAGCGACTTTGCATTTTCGATATTCTTTATTGTCGGCGGAGTATCGATTATTTCAAATACCCTGTCGGCGGCGGCGTTGTTTTCCTGTATGCGGTTATTGACTCCGCTTAATTCTTTAACCGGAGTTATAAGCTGAAAAATAGCAAAGAGGAATCCCAGAAACTCGCTTGCCTTAAGTGTGCCCTGCTCTAATACCAGCTTCCCGCCATAGTAGATTATAAACACTCCTACAATTACGCTTAAGAACTCCGTTATCGGACTTGCCACGTTTCTAATCCTTACTATCTTAAGATAAAGTCTGAAAAAGCTATTCGTTTCATTTGTAAACTTTTTGTTTTCGTACTCCTCCATCGAAAAGGCTTTTACTATCTTAATCCCGGTAAGTGTCTCATGCAACACGGTTGTAATGTCAGACATCTTTGCCTGCAGAAGCGCGCTATGTTTTCTTAAGGCAAGTCCTATCCATGCAATAATTGCAATAGAAACAGGCAGTATTAGTACAGATGAAAGCGTAAGCTTCCAGCTTATAGAAATAGCCATGCCCAGAAACATTATTATGTTGAGTGGCTCGCGAATCATATTGAGGAATACGGCAGATACGGTTGACTGCACAACGTTAACATCATTAGTTATGCGCGAAATAAGATTCCCCGTCTTCTCACTCTTAAAGTAACTCATCGGCAGTTTATGCAGATGCTTGTAGGCTTCAATCCTTAAATCGCGCATCAATCCCTGCTCAACATGCGCGAGAAAATATGCCTGAAGGTACCCGGAGATATTCTTTAGTAAGAATGCAACCAAAACAAGAAAACATATCCTTACAAGAGCGTCCATCTTGCTGCCGCGTAGCATAAATGCTTTTAGCGAATGTATCAGGTTCTCTTTTATGTTGTTTACGTATGAGGGCAGTATGCTTGTTGATTCTATATCTGTTTTCTCCTGCGTAACTTGTTCTACCCTGGCTTTCGAGGTTGATTCCTGAAACAGAGTATCAAGAAGAGGAATGGTAAGCGCCACCGATGTTACATTAAATACAGAGAATAAAATCGTGCAGATAATTGAAGTTGTAAGGTGTTTCCAGTATGGTTTAACGTATGATAATAATCTTAAAAAAGTTTTCACTAAAAGCTCAATATGGAGTAGTTGGAATGTTTCTGATACCGTTGCCACCGCTGAGTTCAATGGTATCTGTTATTTTATTAGTTTTTATTTCATGAATAAATATTTTTGAATGGTCATTAAACCCATCGTCAAAGAAGAGCAAATCGCCCTGTAAGATAAAGTTTTTATATCCCCCTCCGTGCCAGTCGCTAAGGAGCTTCTTCTCTATGGCTGAATAAACAAACAGCCCCGAAGTCTGGGGGTAACTGCTGTAAAGAGTGCGGTTGTTGGGCGATATATTATTAGTCGAAAAAATGAGATACTTCCCGTCATCGCTCCATGCAACTTGATTAACCATCTGCTTTGATTTTATGATAACAACATTATTTTTTGAATCCTGTCCGGCAAAATAAAAAATATTTAACCCGCGTATATTTTTAACCAGTAGCTTATACTTGTTATCCGGCGACATGTTCTCCGTTGTCTCGGCAAAGCTTGCCGGATATTTATCTGTTACTATGTCAAATATTTTCTTTTCATTTAATAACATCCTGCCATTTGAGTTGTAAACAAATTTATTCTGAATAACAATCGTTGACTTCTTCTTGTCAAAACTATTAAAAATAATCTGTAATGAATTGGGAGTCTCACGATTCGTAAAAAGCTGAACTCCGTTGCCCAAAGTTTTCAGCTTTTCAATCTTCATCGTTGCTGTGGTTATTCTGTAGAGTTTAACATTATTCACATAAGGGAATATTGTCTTCCGCCCGTATTCTGATGCTGTAATAAAGAAAACGCTCCTGCGGTCTTCTGAATAAACAAGTTCAACAACCATTTCCTGCGGTTTTGACCAGACAAACTGTGTCTTTTTTGTCCTGATATTATATTTATAAACCGAGGCGATGCCCCTGTATTTGCCGGCAAAGAATACCTCGGCATAATCATCGCGCGTTTCCTGTCCGTTGGAAAAGATTTTGTAATCGTTAAGTGCCCCCGCTTTCATTAACTCATAAGCATTCCTGCCCGCCAAATATGATGTGGCATACTCGCCCAGCTCAACATAAAACTTATTCTGTAACTTTGAAGTATCGGATAAACAAACAACCCTGCCTTCAGCTTCCTTCCCCAGCTCCCTGCGATAAATCTCTGCACTATCTTTTGTGGAGAACCCTTTGACGCGGATTGTATAGTCCTTTCTGCCACCGGTTAACCCGGACTTGTGTCCATTATTACATCCGATAACAGACAATACTATAATTAATAAAATCACCCTGCTACGAATCATATCATATACAGATTAAAATTTTCCGCCAATGAAAATAAATATTTCAAATATAAACTTAACAATATTTAGAAAATAACCCCATAGCGGAGTATTAATAAAAATCATTAAAATCAGCAGTCCGTAAATACCTGAGTTCATAAGCTTTGCAGTCAGCTTGTTGGGGAAAAAATCAAAGATTATATGCGAACCGTCAAGCGGCGGAATGGGCAGAAGATTAAACAGACAAAGAAAAATATTAAAATAGCTTGCCGTCCTGAACATTGTAAGTATCCTGATAAATGCCGCTGACTGCGGATCAATAGTTCTTGTAAGCACTACATATACCGCAAAAAGTAATATGGAAAATATAAAATTCGAAAGCGGACCCGCGAAAGAAACTATAGCATCGTCTTTAAGTGCGTTCTTAAAATTATTCCGGTTTACCGGAACCGGCTTTGCCCAGCCGACTATTGCATATCCTGATGCAAAAGACAAAAGTGGCATCAGCAGACTGCCTATAACATCAAGATGCTTCATCGGATTCAGCGACAGCCGCCCCTGTTTTTTTGCCGTATCATCGCCAAGTTTCGATGCCGAATAAGCATGAAAAAACTCATGGACAGCAAGCGAAATAAAAAAGAAGGGGAGAAAAAGTAAAAATGAAATTAGTTTTTCGTTTATTGTAATTTCTGACACTATTTATCCGCCTCTCGGATGAAAATCACGGTGAACCTGTTTAATATATTCACGGTCAATATGTGTATAAATCTGTGTAGTGGAAATATCAGCGTGCCCCAGCATCTCCTGAACCGCTCTCAGGTCAGCGCCTCCTTCAAGCAGATGCGTTGCGAATGAATGCCTGATAGTATGCGGATGCACAGGCTTCATGACATTAGCTTCTTTTACGTAACGGGCTACTATTTTCCAAACGCTCATCCGTGAAAGTTTCGTCCCTCTGTTATTGAGAAACAGAACATTCTGACTTTTTCCCCGCCTCTCAAGAAACACACGCCCGCTACGCAGATAAATATTAATCCATTCAATCGCACTTCTGCCTATCGGGATTATCCTCTCCTTTGAGCCTTTGCCTGTTACACGAATAATCTCATCGTCTAACAGAATATCATTTACGTGGAGAGCGAGTGCTTCGGAAACTCTTAGCCCTGAAGAATACATCGTCTCAAGCAACGCCTTATCCCTCAATCCAAGCGGAATTGTAGTATCCGGGCATTGAAGAATACTGTCCATCTCGTCAAAAGTCATAACAGCCGGAAGTTTACGCGACAGCTTTGGAGTCAGCATCTTCAAAGTCGGGTCGCGCTCGATATAATTGTTCCTTGCTAAATAAGAAAAGAACCCTTTATGCGAAGATAAATACCTTGCCGAAGTGTTGCCCGTAACGCCAATGTCGCTGAGAGTCTTAAAAAAATCGTTAATGAGCTTATAATCTATCAGGTTTTCGTCCTGAATATTCCTTTCGCTGCTATATCTAAGCAGATTTCTAATATCAATGCGATAAGAAGCGATGGTATTATCAGACAAATTCCGTTCAAGTTTCAGTACGGCAAGGTATTCGTTCAGGAGGTCTTCCATGTTTGTTCCGTTCTGTTCATTTTGATAGTTTGTTCATAAAAGATAATATCAGTCCCGCCCCGGTTTTTCATAATCTTACTCATATTTTTAATCATACTCATCTCAGAAAAATGATTAAGATTAAAAATATGGTTAAGATTAAGAAAATTGTTGCCACAGGGGCTGACAGAGCCTTTAAAATTACGTGGGCAAAGTACAAAGGATAAGAGACAATGTAAATAGTTATTTAGTAAAGAGTCTTTCTCCAGACTGCCGGATAATAAATATGATATTCTTCTGCCGGACATGGCTTTGCCGCAACCGTCCGTGTATGACAAAAAGACAGACATGCCAAAGATTTTACCGAAGAATCATTTTCAGAATCCTCAAAAGCTCCGGTTAATGGGATATAACCCGTATTACATTCCTGAATCCCTCGTGTAATTATCAGAAAGGTTCATTCCCGTCCATAAATGGCTTATTTCATTTCGGGACAGGCTTGGTAAATTGCAGAACTTGCCTGTGCAAAAGCAGAAACTGCCTGTGCGCGGGCAGAAATCGCTTGTGCAAAAGCAGAAACTGCCTATGCACGGGCAGAAACTACTTGTGCAAAAGCAGAAACTGCCTGTGTACGGGCAGAAACTACTTGTGCAAAAGCAGAAACTGCCTATGCACGGGCAGAAACTACTTGTGTAAAAGCAGAAACTGTCTGTGTACGGGCAGAAACTACTTGTGTAAAAGCAGAAACTACCTGTGCAATAAAAAAAATACTCCAAATGGGAATAATTTGAGGTAATTATTATTATATTTTGTTAATTTATGAAAGTATATCTGCCATACTTATAAAATATTTCAGGCAGTTTGGGATAAAATTCAGGCTTAAGATTTCAGCAATTAAACTTATAAACAAAGCGAGGGGGAAATGGCTGTTTCAAATCGTTCGTTTGGAACGCGCTCGGGCAGGTTCCATAGTGCCTTTACAATAATTAATTCCGCCGCTGAGTATTTACCTTCAAATCCGCTTATCAGTAAAGCTGATTTAGCCTCCTTTGTTGATTTGACGGGGAATATTAACAGCGAAGTAGCAGTTGCGCAGATGAAGTTAAGCGATGCTCAGGAACTGAGACGGCATTTGTCTTTTAAGAAGAAGGATAAAAATCCGCGGTGTATGGAAGTTCTTATTAAAGAGATTCATTGTTACATTAAAGCAGACATTCAGGATAACGAGGGAACGCTGAAGATCTTTGACGAAATTTCAAGAAAAATGAATCCTTCCTACAAGAAAGAAAAACTGCCTGCCGGTGTTGCTGAAAATGGGAAGCCGGCAAAGAAAAAAGCCGGATATAAAAATGGAAAGCCGTCCTGCGAAAAAACTTTTTCCTCGTTGTATGGTTACGCTGTACAGGTAAATTCTTTGATAAATCAGTTAGGAGCAGCATATCAGCCGACTAATACGGATATACAATCAGCACAATTTCAGGCAGCGGTAACAGCGCTGGAAAATATTAATGGCGAAATTACTTTATTTGAACAAAGCCTGATAGATACGATAGCCAGGCGCAGAGATTTGTATGATGGCAAAACCGGGATGAAGGAAAGAATTGCTTTGATAAAGAATTACCTGAAAAGCCTTCAGGGCGGGAAAAAGAACCTGGTCTATATAAATTTCACGCGTACTTTAAGGGGCGTATAATTTCCATGCAATGCTGCCTGTTTATTCGTTCTTCTGATTTTCCATTTCATCCTGTCTGGGGTATCGGATTCTTTTATGACGCTGCCCGATTAGACTGTTAAGGAAGCTGGTTCTGATAAGTTTCAGGTCGGAGAGCGTAATGGGGGAGTCATCAAGCTGGCCGTCAGCCACACGATTTTTTATCAGACTGTTAATAACATTTTCAACCTTAGACAGGTCCGGTTCCTGTATGGATCTGACAGTTGATTCACAGGCATCGGCGAGCATTACCAGTGCGGTTTCCTTTGAATTTGGTTTTGGTCCTTTATAACGGAAGTCGTCTATGTTTACATTTTCCTCGCCATAGAGTTCCTTTGCTTTTTCGTAGAAAAAAGATATTACTGTAGTGCCATGGTGCATCGGGATAAAGCTGATGATTTCCTGTGGCAGTAACTGTTCCTTAGCCAGTTGAATTCCGTTTTCTATATGTTTAATAATCAGGCGGGCGCTTTCTCCGGGGTCAAGGTTTTCGTGACGGTTTTCATCCTGCAACTGGTTTTCGGAAAAATTATATGGGGCAATGATTTTGCCGATATCATGATAATAAGCCCCGACTCGTGCAAGCAGAGGATTAGCATTGATAGCTTCAGCAGCGCTTTCGACCAGTGAACCTACCGTCATAAGATGAGTAAACGTGCCGGGGGCATTTTTTGCGAGGTCTTTAAGCAGCGGCCGGTTGAAGTCTGTCAGTTCAAGCAGAGTAAGGTCAGTAGTTATCTTAAAGATGCGCTCAAAGAATATTAACATTCCAAATGTAAAGACAGGACTGATAAGGGCGTTTGCAGCAACGAAAACAAGTTCGATTAAAATAATGTCGAACGGCTCAAATCTTTCCAGTCCAAAGGCAAGCACGCTGATGCCATAGCCGATGAATATAAAAAAGAAAGAGCGAAAGACCTGGGCGCGGTTTTTAATATCGCGCACAGTATATGCTGAAAGTGCTCCGGCAAAAACATTCATGGCGGCAAAGGAATAATCATTGCCTCTAAGTCCGCCTGCGATAAGCGAAATAACTACTGTGCCATAGAAGCCGACACGTGAATCAAAGATAATTGTCAGAAGCATTGAAGCGGCGGGGATAATTATCAGCAAGTGAACCGGAGAATTAATATTGAGCTGATGAAATAGAAAAGTTATCAGACATATAAAAAGAATAATTATTATAATAAGAAGGATTTTAAGGTTATCATTAAAAATTGGTTTACGGAACAGAAAAAAATAAATACCAAAGAGCATCAACAACAGCAGTATGTGCAGAAATTTCCCTAAAAGCTGAGTATAATTATTAAAGAATCCCTGTTTTTCAGCTTTTATGCGGCGGTAGGAATCGATTTTCAATTTGGCATCCGGTGTTATGCGTTCATGTTTTCCGATTATCTTCTCATTTTCGTTAACGATGCCGGTATTAGGCGATATCTTGTCCCGCGCGATTTTTATTTCCTGGTCGGTTAGCACCTCGCTGTAAATGAGGTTTGGACTGACGAAATGATTGATATACTCAATTATCGCATTATTCAATAGTGTGTTCTGGCTAAAAGAACCTGCGCGCGAAGCGATAAAGTCCCGCACTATTTTCATATCCTGGAAATTCCATTTGGGTTCTATATCGTCGAAATTACCATGTCGTATGGCAATGCTGTCCTTACTAATTTCATTATAAAGCTGGTTAAGTATATCTTTTCTATATGCCTCGCGAATAATTTGTTCGACCATGGAAAAAATGCGCCGCGGATTAAGTTTATTTGGAGCAACAGAACTATTTTCCTTTTTACGAAGGTTTCTAAATGCGTTATATGAAGAAGGACTGAGGAAAATGGACGGGCTTTTTTGTAGCTCTCCGTCTATTAAGCTAAGCAGGCGGGGGTTATATACTTTGAGTGAATCAATACTCTCCTGTAGTGCGCGTTTATTTTTCTGAAAGACGGGATAAATTTCCTGCGAAGCTTTCTTTTTTTCCTGTATGTAGATTTCCGGGTTTTTATAAATTGGAAAGCTGTTAGAGGCGATAAGGTCTTCCTGTACCCAGACTGAGCCGACAGTTACTTCAGATTCAATTGATTCACCGTCAGGGAACAGAGAAACAATAAGAGCTACGGTAAGAAACAGGATTAAGAATTTAATTCTGTAACTTTTATTAAGAAAGAATGCCTTTTTATTTGAAGACATTTATCCCCTTTCTGGCTATTAAGACCATTTCTAAAAACTCAGCCACTCCGCCTTCATTGTTTGTCCTGCGGGTTATATAGTCGGCCATGCGTTTGATTTCCGGTACCGCGTTGGCAACGGCTATCTTAATTGCTTTAGTTTCGAATAGTTCACGGTCGTTGTACCAGTCGCCAAGAACGGCGGTCTCATTGATTTTTATCTTCATACATTTTCTAAGCCTGTCCAGTGCCGTAGCTTTCGAGACGCCGTTTTTCCGTATTTCGGTGTAATATATTCCAGGATGATAATGGGACTTAGAATATGAAGACTCAATTCCAAAGCTGTAGGGAAAATTCATCCGGTTTTTTATATACTTGACCGAGTCATTCCGTTCGCCGGCTATGACCACTTCAAGTACATTATTCATATAGCCGTCATAAGAACTAATTTCCTTAAATTCAGAGCCGAACTTATCGAGCATCTGAGGTATTGCGCTGTTATGTTCAGTATAATAGATTGCCTCAACATGGCATAATGCTATTTTAAGCAGGTATTGGTCAGCATATTCGATTGCTGTTCTGACATGACGTGCGGGCACGTAGGATTCAAAGATGTTCTGGTTTGAAGGATAGCTTCTAATTAAAGCACCGTCAAGCGATATGAGCGGGTCTCTTAGGTCTAGCAGTCCGGCGAAATTTATTATTGCGCTGTGAGGTCTTGCCGTTGCAAAGGAAAACTTTATGCCTGAGTCCATTAGCTCTTTGATTAAAGTCTGTGTTTCATTGCTGATATTTCCTTCATCATTAAGTAGTGTTCCATCCAGGTCACTTACGATTAGTTTAATATTATTCAGAGTACTGTTACTTAGCCTGATAGAATTTTGGGCTGATGGTCTATTCAATATTTCCGCCTATAGTGATTCTAATTCGTTAATTGCATCGTCAATATTATCACATATTGGCAAGACGCGGTCGAGCTGTGAAATATGGATAAGGGTCTTTACATTTCTGGACGGGTTGGCAATTCTAATATGTCCCTGGTTGCTACTTAATATCCTGTAAGCAAGCAGCAACGCGCTAAGTCCTGAACTGTCGCAGGATTCAACATCAGTCATATCAACAATAAATTTGCTGACATCTTCGGTCTGTAGCAGAATTGTGAATTCACCTTTTATCATTCCTGAAACAGAGGAATTCAGCCGTTTTTCGTTTAGTCTGAATATGGAAATATTTCCGACTCGTTTTACTTCAAAGTTTATCATTTTTATTCTCTCTTTAAAACATTTTCAACGAATTTAACAAATTTCTATATGAAAGTGCGGGATTTCTTTCATTATTTATTAATATCATATTATAAAAATCTTCTGATTTTTCCCTGCTGAATCCAATCTTGTATTTAGCATTAGCAAGATTTGCAAGCAGACTTAAGAAGAGGTTCTCAGTTGTATTAAGATCGATAACAACGTCAAATTTCTTTTCTTTTAGTTTTAATATCAGTTCTCTTGTCGGGAGTCCGATTTTGTTAAAATGTATGATCCCATACTCAATCATGGGGATTTTCCTGCGGCTTTGAATCAGGCTGATTCTTTTATCTCTTTCGAGTAGCGTAATTTTCTTTCCGAGCGGTATTAGCTTGTCGGCAAACTCCAGCGCGCTATTAGTATCAACGTCATTATCCGGCATAATAACGAGTATGTCCTTTGATTCCTTAAGTAAGGAACTAAAATTATTTGCTGCCGTATTGCGTTTCAGGTAGAACTGGAAAACCACAAAATACTGAAGATATTTTTTAAGTTGCAGGTAAAAATCTTTAAACATTGTTCAGCATTTCCATAAGTTCATTTTCAGTTATCACCTTAACGCCAAGCTTTTCAGCTTTTTCGAGTTTTGAACCAGCGCTTTCTCCGGCTACTACATAATTTGTCTTCCTGCTGACGCTTGCCACGACCTTGCCGCCAAGGTTGAGTATTTTATTCGATGCTTCATCTCTCGAAAGATTCGAAAGGGTGCCAGTCAGAACGAATGTTTTACCAGAAAAGTTATTGACGAGTAATTCTTTTTTCTTACTATGAAAATTAAGACCGGCATCTTTAAGCCTCTGTATGATTTCAATATTTTTACTGTCGGAAAAGAAAATCTTTACGCTATTACTTATGCCGGGGCCAATTTCATTGACAGATTCAATTTCCTCTTTAGTTGCTCCCATCAAAGTATCGATTGAATTAAAGTTTTCGGCAAGCTTTCTTGCCGCGCCAGAGCCAACGTATCTTATGCCCAGAGCAAATAAAGCTTTATGAAACGGCTGAAGTTTACTGCTTTCAACCGAACGCAACAGATTATCAACGCTTTTTTCTCCGAGTCGGTCAATTTTTATCAGCTCTTCTCGTTTTTCATGAAGAAAATAAATATCAGAATATGAGCGAAGATAATCCAGTTCAACAAACAGGTTTACCAGCGCATCGCCAAGTCCTTCTATATCCATGGCCGGGCGCGAAGCAAAGTGCGAGATACTTCCTTTTATCTGAGCGTGGCACTGATGATTCTCGCAGTAAATTGCAACTTCATTTTCAGGACTGAATAATACAGAATTGCAAGCCGGACAATTAACCGGTGGCTGAACTTCCTCTATCTCCTCCGATCTCTGATCCATAACTACTGAAACAACCTTAGGGATTACATCGCCGCCTTTTTCAATTATAACTACATCCCCCTCGCGAATATCTTTTCGTCTTATTTCATCAATGTTATGAAGTGTGGCGCGGCTTATTGTAGAACCAGCCAGTAACACAGGACTTAATTCAGCTACAGGGGTAAGCGCTCCTGTTCTCCCAACCTGCCAGGTAATTTTTTCAAGCTTTGTCGTAGCTTGTCTTGCTTTAAACTTAAAAGCCACAGCCCATCTTGGCGACTTTGCAACAGAGCCAAGTATTTGCTGATGTCTTAATGAGTTTACCTTAATAACAGCTCCATCGATTTCATAGGGCAGGGAGCTTCTTTTCTCTTCAAGTAGAGTACAATGGGCAAGGACTTCCTGAATATTATGGCAAAGCCTGTATTCTTTATTTACTCTGAAGCCAAGCTTTTCGAGCATCTGAAGATTTTCATAATGAGTATTAATGCCACTGTTCTGATTTAAGAGATAATAAACAAAAATGTTAAGCGGACGCGATGCGACTATACCCGGATTCTGAAGCTTTATTGTTCCCGCAGCAAAATTTCTCGGATTGGCAAAAACCTTTTCCCCTTTTTCTTCCCGCTCTTCATTAAGCTTTTTGAAGGATTCAATTTCAATATATATTTCGCCTCTGATCTCAATATTGTCAAGCTGATTTGCTACAACCATATCATGCTTAAGTTTTACAGGGATGGACTTAATTGTTCTAGCATTATTTGTAATATCTTCACCAACTGTTCCATCGCCTCTGGTAGCCACACTCTGAAGTATTCCATTTTCATATCTAAGGCTTGCCGAAACACCATCAATCTTTAGCTCTACCACATATTCTAATAATTCATCTTTCGCAAGCGCATCGCGGACTCTTTTATCAAATTCAATCAGCTCCGCTTCATTATATGTATTTGCAAGACTCAGCATCGGAACAAGATGGATAACTGCCCTGGACTCCCTGGTTAAGTCCTTGCCAACTCTTTGTGTTGGCGACTCAGGGCTTATAAACTCAGGATATTCAGTTTCAAGTTTTTCAAGTTCTTTAAAAAGCATATCATATTCATAATCACTTATTGCAGACCGGGCAAGTGCATAATACAAATAATCATATTTACGGATAAGCTCAATAAGCTCCTCCATTTTTTTCTGAACCACGTTGCTCATTGTGGCTTAGCTGTGGGTTTAATTGTTCTTGAAAATACTAATCCGCTTGAATCAACCTGAACGATTCTTATTTCACCAAGTTTCCCTTCCAAGTTGAGTGTATTATCATTTAACTGAACCTGAACAACACCTGAGTTGCCTAAAACAAGCTGGAATTTCTTTTTTGCCCTTACTGTCATTGCCATATCAGACTTCATATTATATTCAGTAACAGACTTATCATCAGTTTTAATCTTAATCCAGCTTTTTCCTGAAGTTGTTATTGATAAAGTAAGACTGTCGCCTTGTGCTTCCGTGGCAAACGCTGTCGGTTCTGATACTTCTAGAACTGAATCCTTACGGCTGGAATTATCCTTTGCATCACTTGAATCAACATAGCGCTGAAGCTTATTTTCCATATATTCTTCAGAAGGCTTTTCAGAGATGATCTGATTCGCATCCCCCTTTATAAATACGAAATAAATTAAAATAATTATTAAAATCACCGCACAGGCAAAAACAAAATAAAGGAGATTATTTTGAGATGAAGATGCCTTATCGTTTGAATAATATGAACGTGCAGTCTCTAAATTTTTATAATCCTTTTTCTCTTCAGTAACTCTATCATCAGGCTTTTCCTCTTTGGAACTGGTAAACTCCTCTGGTGTGGCATACTTGTTTTCAACACCATGTCCCGCCTTCGCGGCATCGTATTTCTTTAAAGCGTAATTTTCATCAAGTCCTACCGCCGTTGCGTAGGATTTAATAAAAGCCCTGAGATATACATCATCAGGCATAATACCGAAATTGCCATTCTCAATTGCTTCAAGAAATTTAATATCAATCCGCGTCCTGGCATACAATTGCTGCATGGTAATTTCTTTTTTCAGCCTGTTTTCTTTTAATTCTTCAGCAAACTTCTTTAACATAATTATACCTGATTTGGTAGATTTACCATTATTTTTGAGACTATACTTAATTTCAGAACTGATATTTATCAGTTCTGTGAAATTTATAACGGCAACTTAGATAGTAATGTTTTTAGCTAAAATCGCAAAACCATATAGACGGCATATCTAACTTACCCTGTCTATTCTGCACGAAAATGCCCCGTCAAGCTGATGTATATTAGGCATGGTCTGAATAAAACCATCCTTATTTCTCAAGTCTTCAGCAAAACAGCCATTTCCTTTATTAAAAATATAATTTGGATTGTTATTTACAAACTTCTTAACAATTTCCTGATTTTCTTCCGGCTCAATCGTACATGTGCTGTAAACCAGAGAGCCTCCCGCCTTGAGCATCGAAGCGGCTTTAACAAGAAGTTCATACTGAAGCTTTGTCAGATTCCTCAGCTCGGTTAAATTCCTTTTCCATTTTATGTCGGGCTTCTTTGATAATGTTCCCAGACCCGAACAGGGAGCGTCAAGCAACACTCGGTCAAATGGTTCGTCTTCATAGCTAAGAGCATCGGCTTCAACCACCTTTACGTTTGTAACTCCGAGTCGGGCAAGATTTCCCGATAGCCTCTTTAGGCGGCTTCCGAATTTATCAACCGCTACAATTTCGCCTTCGTTATTCATAAGTGTGGCAAGATAAACAGATTTTCCGCCAGGGGCAGCGCAAAGATCAAGGACTCTCATATTCGGTTTCACTTCAAGCAAACGACAGGCAATTCCTGCGCTTTCATCCTGTATATTAAAGTAGCCTTTATTGAAATATTCCCAGTCAGTTATGTTGCTCATATTCTTTAGTTTCAGATAATCCGGCAACAATTTTCCTTTTATATATTTCAAATCGACTTTTTCCAGCATCTGATAAAAATCTTCAACTGAAATTTTAAGCGTATTTACCCTGATTGAGATAGCAGGTCTCTCGTTATTCGCCGTCATAAGGGACTCGGTCGCTTCGCGTCCGTAGCGCGAAAGCCAGCGTTTTACCATCCAGACCGGATGAGAATAATAAATGCTTAAAAAAGCTATAAGGTCTTCATCCGGGTCAGGGTAGCGTAAAGCTTCTTTATTCCTGATAATGTTCCTTAGTATCGCATTAATAAGATCGGCGGGTTTCCGCCCCTGAACTTTCTTTATAAATTCAACAGCTTCATTTACCGAGGCGTAATCAGGCACCTTGTCAAGATAGATAATCTGATATAAAGCAACCCTCAAAGCATTTTTTATATTGATAACACATTTCGAAAATTGCCCTTTATAAAAACTATTCAGGATATAATCAATTTTAAGACGTTGCCTTATCACGCCATGGACTATTTCAAAAAGCAAAGCCTTGTCTGCCCCTTTAAGTCCGGAATGCTTCATCTCGTTATCAAGAATTTTATCCAGATACGCATCTGTGCGGTCAATCCTGTTAAGTATCTTAACCGCGATACTCCGTGCACCGCTGTAGAGTTCGCTATTAATTAATTTTTCTTCAGACATTTTTTCGCCAGTTGTTAAGAAAGAAGTAGCCGTCAATAAGGATACCCTCTTTTCTCGCGTTCTTTTGCAGTTAAATTAAATATTTTTTTGAAAAGGTTCTTATCCAAATCAGTCATAATGTAATTGCGCCTTAACATAACTTTTTCAGCCGTTTCAATGCTTTTCTGAATATCGTAAGTAGTAACAGTATCCGCTCCACCCCATGAGAATGAAGGCAAGTATTTATCAGGAAAGCCGGCGCCGAAAATATTACATGAATATCCTGCAATAGTACCAGTATTAAACATCGTGTTGATGGCTGTCTTTGAATGGTCGCCCATAATCACGCCTAAAAACTGAACGCCTGAATCAACAATCTCACCATTAACATAAACTTTGACAAAACCGTAATTATTTTTTAAATCGCTACAATTCGTATCAGCACCGATGTTTACCCAGGAGCCTAAATACGCGTGCCCCAAAAATCCGGAGTGTTGCTTATTGCTGTAAGACAGAATAACCGTATCTTCAACCTCACCGCCCACCTTGCACATTTTCCCAATGCTGACCCCATGATAAACCTGCGCGCAACTTCTTATCTGACTATATTCACCCAGGTAAACTGTATCCTCTACGACTGAATTAGCAAAAACCGTGGCGTTCTTATCAATATATATTGGTCCCAAGGAAGCGTCAAGTACCGCTCCCGGTTTAATCTCTGCGCCTTCGGCAATGAAGATATTGTCAGACTCGACCAAATGTGCCCCGGGATGAACCTTCCCAAGAATTATATTCTCCTTTTTGTTCTTTAAAAACTGAAAGTCATGCTTTAATTGCTCGATATTATTATTTGTTATATCCCAGATATAATCAATGTACCTGATTTCAACCTGCTCGACTGGAATTCCATCAAAATCAGAGAGAGAGAAAAGACCAGTCAAATTATTCTTTAAGTCCCGTAGCCTCTTACCGCTTACGCGTGCAGCAATTATGGTTTCTTTATTCAGGTATAACTTATCCTGTTTATCGGCAATCGGAATTATATCCATCATGTTTCTTGGAGCCAGTATCCTGCCGTTAATAAATAAACATTCATCATCGTCAATCTTATTGACAGCAATCGTGGGATTTTTTGTTTTTATAAGCGGTCCAAGGTACGTCCTGCAATGAAGAGTATATCTGATATCCGGATAGGCATGAAGAATTTTAGTGCGTAAGGAGTTAATTCCACAAATAAGGTCATAAGTTGGTCTATGGTAAATAAGCGGTTCCAGTCGGTTGAAGCAGGCATCCTCAAAAATACATAGTTGCATTTTACGTCTTTAGGAAAGTTATCAAATATATCTACCGAAAATATAATGAAAAAAACTAACTTAATGAAACCAAACCAATTGTTATTTAGAGTCTGCTGAAAAAGTATTATTTCATTTATATGGCGGCTAATGCTGCTATTTGTTCATTACCAGGATATTTTCGGATAAGCCAAAAAATAAAGAGTTTCAGATCCTTCAAAACTCTTATTCAGATTAACACCCGTGAAGACTGCCATTATCCGGCTTATGCCGGTCTGCTCTAACCGGGCAGCTATCTGATTCAGACCATAAAAGTTCTTACTCTGACCGGACTTCCCTTCAGTCCCGCTTCGCATGTTCTGATATTTCTTTAACTGTTCATCGTTTTCTCTTAGTTC
>JBAXDX010000054.1:0-19425 GCA_037140715.1 Ignavibacteria bacterium | reverse complement strand
CCGAGTGTAAAACACACAGAGGCTTGTGCAAAACCCACAATGCCGAGTGTAAAACACACAGAGGCTTGTGCAAAACCCACAATGCCGAGTGTAAAACCGGTAATAAGAAAATATAAATATTTTTATACGGATGAAGAGAACAAATTTCAGGAATATCCGGAAATTTTATCCTTAAAGGTAACGGAAAACCGGGAAATAATATATACACGGCTTCTTATGGGTATTCCTTTTCTGGAAATACCTTTATAATCCGGGTAAATTATTTTTGTTAATGCCTTATTGTCAGATAACTGAGTTATTGTTTTTATAACTTCTTATCCTGTTTAATAAATTATCTGCATAAAAATATTTACATTCCCTGCAACGGTAACAACTTTGTCCCTGAAATATTTTCCGCTCATAAAAATATTCTGAAAAATATCCTCCCGGATAAATTCTGCCCGGGTTTTATATGAATTTTTTTTCGAAATATTGCCGGCAACAGGGTAAGTTACCGGTTATTACTGTAATTTAGGAGTAAATGTTTTAGCATTGTGTAAGACAAATAAAAATGTGTATTTTATTATTATTAAATCAGGAGGAACTTAAAATGAACCAGTTATTTACTAAAAAAGCTGTTATTTCCCTTGCAACGGCTGCTCTTTTGATAACCCTGTTTATTACATGCACCAGGCGTATCGACCCGGGTTATGTCGGAATTGAAGTTGATCTTTATGGCGGGAATAAAGGCGTTCAGTCTTATACGTTAAAAACCGGCATTATTTTTTATAACCCTTTAACAACCATGATTGTAAGTTACCCTGTTTTTGTTCAGACCGCCATCTGGACGAGAAGTATTGATGAAGGCAGGTCAACAAATGAAGAAATTACATTTAACTCCAAGGAAGGTCTTGTAATTTCAGGCGATGTAAATCTTTCCTATCAGCTTGATGAAAAGCTCGCTCCTAATTTTTATGTAAAGTTCAGACAGGATAATCTTGAGCATTTTACGCATGGGATTATGAGAAACCTGACCAGGGACGCATTTAATGAAGAAGCTGTTAATTATTCGGTTGAAGAACTTTACGGTATTAAAAAGGAGGTATTCCTTACCAGAGTTAAGGAAAGAGTTAACAACAGTATTGCTGTTTATGGCATTAAGATAGAACAATTTGGTTTTATCGGAGCGCTGAGGATACCTGAAAATGTTCTTAATGCTCTTAATGCAAAGATTGAAGCTACACAAAATGCTATTAAAGCGGAAAATATACTTCGTCAGACGGAAGCCGAAGCTGCCCAGCAGATAACACGGGCAAAAGGTGCAGCTGAAGCCAACAGACTTCTTACCTCTTCAATTTCAGCTCAGCTGATTGAATGGCGCCGTCTTGAAATTAATGAAAAAGCTCTTGCCCGCTGGAACGGGCAGGTGCCTTCCGTAATGAGCGGCGCTTCCGATAATAATATGATACTCCAGTTGCCGGGATTGAAATAGGCAATGTGTTTACTTATTTATTATGTTACGAAAAAATATCAGGGCTGTGATTTTTATGATTAAGTGATCTGGCTGTTATTCATTCCATGCCGGTTAAATTATCATAAGAATCATATAAATCATAGTCCCTGATGAATTTTTATAACGCGGGTTATTTATATATATGACTAAGAAAAATAATCACGGTTTCCCGTCGGATACTAAAACAAGAACATCGGCAGAAGCAACGCTTTCCGGCAGTTCAAAAAAGGGGTGGCTTCCGCGTCTGATGCCCTTTCTTGGTCCTGCCTTTATTGCAAGCGTAGCTTATGTTGACCCGGGCAACTTTGCCACCAATATTCAGGGTGGTGCCGCGTTCGGTTATACGCTACTCTGGGTTATCGTTGCAAGCAACCTTATGGCTATGCTGATACAAAGCCTTTCAGCCAAACTTGGAATAGCTACGGGGAAAAACCTGGCGGAACACTGTAGGGAAAACTTTCCTGTACCGGTTTCATATTCCATGTGGATTATGATGGAAATAGTGGCGATGGCGACTGACCTGGCGGAGTTTCTTGGAGCCGCATTAGGTTTTTATCTGCTCTTTGGCATTCCTCTTATTATTGGCGGGTTGCTTGCGGGGATTGCCACGTTCTTAATACTCGGACTTGAGCGTTATGGTTTCCGCCCGCTTGAAGCCATAATCGCTTCAATGGTCAGTGTTATTGCCGTCTGTTATCTGATAGAAACAATAATTGATAAACCTCAGTGGAGCAACGTGTTCTATCATGCCGTTGTTCCTCAGTTCTCAGGCGCAGAAAGTATTATACTTGCAACAGGCATACTTGGTGCTACCGTGATGCCCCATGCGATATTCCTTCATTCGGCTTTAATGCAAAGCAGGATTGTTGTCCGCGACCCTGAAAAGCTTAAGAAGCTCTTCAGGTTCGAGATAATGGACATAACCATTGCAATGAGCATCGCGGGCATGGTCAATATGGCAATATTAATAATGGCGGCATCGACATTCCATAAAGAAGGTTTTACGAGCGTAGGCTCAATTGAAGAAGCGCATCTTACGCTTGAACCGCTGCTGGGTAAAGCGGCAGGCTGGATATTTGGTCTTTCATTGCTTGCATCAGGACTTTCATCATCTGCGGTCGGAGCCGGAGCAGGGCAGATAATGATGCAGGGTTTTGTCAAAATGTATATCCCGGTCTGGGTGCGTCGGCTCGTAACTATCTTTCCTTCCATCATTGTGATAGCTATGGGTTTTGACCCCACAAGGACGCTTGTCATAAGTCAGGTAGTTTTAAGCTTCGGGCTTCCCTTCACAATTATTCCTCTTGTAGTTTTTACCAGCAGGGAAAAAATAATGGGCGTTCTTGTTAATAAAAAGATCACTACCATAACAGCCTGGATTATAGCCGGTTTAATTACAGCGCTGAACGTATTTTTATTATTTCAGATTTAGGTTAACAAAATGATAAAGCATTTATTAGTCCCGCTTGACGGTTCGGAGTTAGCCGAATCAGTTTTGCCTGCGGTCAGATACCTGTCCCGGAAATTAAATTCGTTAATAACGCTGATTCATGTCGTTGAAAAAAGCGCACCAAGCGAAGTGCACGGTCAAAAGCATCTGACAAATGCCGGCGATGCCGAAAAGTATTTAAATGATATAGCAAAAACTTATTTCCCTGATAATAAAAATATTAATTTGCACGTTCATGAAACAGAAGTGAAGGATGTGGCAAAAAGCATAGCCGAACATGCAGGGGAATTTACGCCGGATTTAATAATAATGTGTTCACACGGGGAAAGCGGTATGCGTGATATACTCTTCGGCTCGATTGCCAGACAGGTTATCGCGCTGGGGGAAACTCCCGTATTGTTAATACAGCCTTCGCCGGAAGAGTCCGTAACCGATTTTAAGTGTGAAGAAATGCTTATCCCGCTGGACGGTAATCCCGAACATACACAGAGTATTGACATAGCCGGACAAATTGCGGGAGTGTGTGGCTCGGTGATTCACCTTATTATGGCTGTTCCTTTTTTTGGAAATCTTGCAGGTCAGTGGACTTCCTCCAGTAAACTTTTACCCGGCACGACTACAAGAATGCTTGAAATGATGGCTGAAGAGTCTGATGATTATCTCTGGAAGGTTAAAAGTGAGTTACAGAAATCCGTTTCAGAAGTTACAGTTGAGACTATCCGCGAAGACCCGGAGGATGCTATTATCAACACAGCCGTTAAAATTAATGCAGATATTATCGTGCTTGCTACACACAGCAGGTCTGCTATGGAAGCGTTCTGGTCGGGTAGCGTTACAGCAAAGGTTTGTAAATCAATTAAGAAACCTGTTCTGCTGGTGCCGGTCAGGAGATAATATTTCATTCCGGCGTTGTGAACAATACAGAACAGTTAAATATGTAAAGGTTGTTAACATATATTCATCAGTCAGATTGTTTTTTTTTGGTAATAAAGATATTTTTGTTTTGTTAATTATATTTTATGTAAAAATATCCGGGGCTATGATTTATTTCGTGCGGGTTACGTTATCATAAGAATTATACAAATCATAGCTCCGGATGAATTTTACATGGCATGAGTTATTAAAAATATTTGGGTTAAAACCCGTACTGTTATGCAATAATAATAATAATTGAATTTCTGACTTATGATTAAGACGATGTTTCTTCTGTTTTTGATAGTTCTGCCGGTTAGCAGTCATGCACAGGAACTTTCCGAAATGCGGGCTTCCGGCGAAGCAGAACAATTAGTTGAAATCAGGTCGGATCCAAATGGAGCGATAATTTATCTGGATGAAATACCGGAGGGAACAACAAATGCCCAGTTATTTCGTTCTCCTGGCAAGTATAAATTGTGGCTGACCAAGCCCGGCTATCTTGATGTTGAAAAGGAAATTGAAGTAAAGGAAGGGGCGGCTAATAAGTTTGTTTCCCCGCTTGTTAAAAATATATCTTCTTTGATGCTTAACATAAATCCACCCGGCGCGGAGATAGAGATCGATGGTAAAAGTTATGCAAAAGCAGGGGAGATAGAACTTGTTCCTGGCAGTCATCTGGTTGTGGTAAGGAAAGCCGGGTACATAGAAGCAAAAGAAACAATAGCAATTGAGCTGAGACAGACGATTACAAAAACAATTACGCTTGAACCGGTAACCGGAAGTCTGAGGGTAAAGGTAGCGCCTATTGAGGCGGAGGTAAATTTGCTGAAAGACGGACAGGTAATTGAGAAGTGGGAAGGATCCAAAATAATACGGAAGTTATTAGTTGGAAGTTATTCTCTTGAAGCGCAGTCGAGTGGTTATGAAAGAAGCTCCAAGTATATAGAAATAAAGAAAGGTAAGACAACGACTGAAGAGATAGCATTAAAGAATATGGATAAAGCAGGTTCTTCATCCTTAGTCTGCGGTTCACAAATCACCTACGAGGGTAAAATATACAAAATAGTACAGACAGGTGGCAGATGCTGGTTAAAAGAAAATCTTGATGCAGGTACGATGATAGACGGGAAACAGGACGCAGTCAATAATGGAAGAATAGAGAAGTATTGTTATGGTAATGACTCCGGTAATTGTGCGAAATATGGCGGTTTATATCAATGGAAAGAAGCAATGGCATACAGCACAACCTCCGGTACAAAAGGTATATGCCCGGATGGCTGGCATATACCGACAAAAGCAGAACTCAAGATATTAACAATAGTATCAGCAGAGAATAGTAATGCTTTAAAGGCGAAAGGGCAGGGGACAGAAAGAGGAGAGGGCACAGATACCAGACGTTTCTCCGCGTTGCTTGCGGGTTACCGCGACAGTAATGGCCGCTTTGGCGATATATCATTCTATACTGACTATTGGAGTTCCACGGAGTATGATGTTGCGTATGCATACGCCATAGGATTAAATTATAATGACAGCAACATATACTGGAACTACTATGATAAGGTTGTCAGCTTCAGCATCAGGTGCATTGAGGATAATTAGAGTATGTATGATTACACCATCATTGATACTCTTAATCTTAATCATACTCCAAAAGCATATCTCAAATATCTGCCCAAAACTAATTGAATAACTTTTATTTCCCTTTCTGTTAACCTTTATATAATTTCTGAACAAACTACGGAACTGAGTAAAAAAACGGGTATTTGTCAAAAAATATGAATATTTTTACTACGAAAAATTCTAAAGTTATTAAGAGGAAAAATGATTCAGATAACCAGAGAACGGCTTGCGGAGCTTAAGAAAGGCTTTAATGAAAAGAAGATAGCAGTCATCGGAGATATGATGCTTGATTGTTATTTTTGGGGGGATGTCAGAAGGATATCGCCTGAGGCTCCTGTGCCGGTTATTGAGATTGATAATGAGTTCTACCGCTTCGGCGGTGCAGCTAATTGCGCGCTGAATATCCAAAAGCTTGGCAGCATTCCGTTGCCAATAGGAATTATCGGAAGCGATAACCATGGTTCTGTTTTTACAAGACTTATGGAGGAAGCGGGCATTAATAACTCCGGCATAATAACCGATGATTCGCGCCCGACTACTGCTAAGACGAGAGTCATAGCGCAGAATCAGCATATTGTAAGGATTGACCAGGAATGTAAGGAATATATCGGCAGGCAGATTGAGGAAGAGATACTATCGTTTCTGAAAGAGAGTATCCAGTCGCTTGACGGCATAATCCTCCAGGATTATAACAAAGGCGTGCTTACTCCGTTTCTTATTCAGGAAATTATAAATCTTGCTAAGTTTAATAATGTTATAATAAACGTGGACCCAAAGTTTAATAATTTTTTTAATTACAGGGACGTAACGGTTTTTAAGCCTAACCGCAAGGAAGCCGAGGATGCTTTTGGATTGAGGATTAAAACCAGACAGGATATTACGGATGCGGGTTTTAAGTTACTTGAAAAACTTAATTCGAAGTACGCGCTGCTTACGCTTGGCGAACAGGGGATAGCAATATTTGAGAAAGACCGGCAGGAGCGGAGAATCCCGACTAAAGCACGCAGGGTGGCCGATGTATCAGGAGCGGGAGATACTGTAATCTCTACGCTGACAGTAGCACTCGCCGCCGGCGCTGATATAGGCGAAGCATCGTATCTTGCTAATTTTGCAGGCGGACTGGTTTGCGAAGAGACAGGTATTATCCCGATTGAACAGGATAAGTTGTTTGCAGAAGTTGAAAAGGAAATTGAATAGATTGGGTTTACAATAAATTCTCTTCTTAATCATGACTGCTTCAGGAAAAATGAGTATGATTAAGATTAAGATTATGAGTATGAAAGAAAAGGGGAATTTATCATGCATCCGGTAAATTATAGTATTTAAGAGGTTAAAGTAATTGGAAAATATATTCACAGATAAAACAAAACTGCTTGAAATCCGCAAGAAGCTTAAGACGGATGGCAAGAAGGTAGTATTTACTAACGGATGTTTTGATATACTTCATGCAGGACATGCAGATTATCTGACAAAAGCCCGCGCAATGGGAGATGTTTTAATCATAGGTCTGAACAGCGATAGTTCGATTAAAAGAATAAAAGGAGCGCTCCGCCCGATAGTTCCACAGCATGAAAGAGCTTTCCTGATGGCCAGTTTGAAATGTGTTGATTATGTTACATTTTTTGATGAGGATACGCCGGAAGAACTCATAAACTATCTTATTCCCGATATTCTTGTAAAAGGTGCCGACTGGAAAATAGACCAGATTGTCGGGCGTGAAGTTGTAGAATCTAACGGCGGCGAAGTTAAGACGGTGGAATTTGTTAATAATCAGTCCACTACAAATATTATAAAAACCGTTCTGGAAAGATTCAGGGAATAATGAACAAAAAGATGTCGGTAAAACCTAAGAGGAGTACATTCCACAAAGTTGTGAATGTATTTATAATAGCTTTCATTGGGCTGACCGGGCTTATTATAATCTTTCTTATTTTTACGCAGACTGTTATATTTCATGAGTTGCTGAGGAAGGAAATCGTTAAGCAGGTAAATGCCGGCATTAACGGCAGGCTTAATATCGGAGAAATAGAAGGGACAATCTTTACTTCGCTGACTATTAAGAATGCTGTTCTTACAATGGAAAGTGATACGGTTATTTCTGTCGGCAGGATACAGCTTAAAACCAGTCCTTTGCAGCTTCTGCTTAAAAGGATTTACGTTCGCAACTTTGAACTTTCGGACGCGAAAGTCAGTCTGCTGATGGATTCCGGCGGGGTTCTAAATATCAGCAGGCTCGGCAGGAAAAAATCTGAAGAAGATACTACAAGCTCCTCTTTCCCTTTGACAATTATCATTGCCGACTTCAAACTTAAGAATATCAGCTTCCGGATGGCGGATTATAATAAGAGAGATGTCGATTCCTCTTATCCCGCGCTTAATATGAATAATCTCAGAGTGGACAGCCTTTACCTTGCTTTGGATGCGTTTGCCAGTATTAACGATAATGATTATCAGGTAAGGATAAGTGGCTTAAGTGCTAAAGTTAATTTACAAAATTTCAGGCTTAAGGACCTGATGGGTAACTTCTCTGTTACAGAGCATAACTTTAAGGTTGAATCCCTCGTCATTAAGTCCGGTACGACAGATGTTGATCTTTCCGCCCAAATGGATCAGGTTAATATATTTAAGGAATTAAACATAGCTAAACTTAAAGATTGTCCGGTAAAGGTCGATTTGAATGCAGGGCAGTTTGACTTTGCCGATCTCGCGCATTTTACAGAATCTACTGGTTTTCTTAAGGGTACATTAAAGACAAAGATTCTTGTAACCGGTACCTTTGGAGATATGAATATCGAAAAGCTGAGTCTCGATTATCTCCGGACTCAGCTAAATCTGACGGGTAATATTAAAAACCTGCATTCTCCCGAAGATCTTTTTATTAAGGCTAAGGTATTAAACTCCGGTATCAACGAGCCTGATATTGCTGAACTTATGCCGGTTTTCCAAATCCCGGCATACAAGAAGCTTCAGTTTAAGAATATTGAAATTGATTATGAAGGCAGGCCTCTTGAGTTTAAGACGGTTTTTAAGACTGATTTACCGGAAGGATACATTCAGGCAAAAGCTGATTTTGATTTTACAGGCGATGAGATGAAGTACAATGTTGAGATGCAGACTTCAAAGCTTAATGTTGAGCCTGTGGTAAATCTAAAGACATTATTAAATTCTAATGTTATAGTTCACGGGCGGGGGACAAAGCCGGATAAGTTGTCCGCTAATATCAATATTGCACTTGGTTCTTCGCGGATAAAGCAGTATCAGATTGATTCTTTGAGACTGAACATCGGTGCTGATAATGGCAGAATGTTAATGAGGTTAAAGTCTTTTGCAATGAATGCTTTGCTCAGCGCAGATGGAAATCTCGATATATCTGATTTGGGAAATCCGGTCTATGCGGTTACAGGCGATGTTCAGAATCTGAATATTAAAAGGCTGATTACTGATACTCTGATGACACCTTCCAGTCTGAACTTCGGTTTTAACTTTACAGGAAGAAGTTTTGACTTTCATAAAATGGAAAGCCAACTGGATTTTGTTTTGAATGAATCAAATTTTATGAATAAGAAGATTGAACCTACAAACTTCCGCCTTGTTTATACAAAGCCGGCATCTGATGAAAGACTGATTGCTTTGAATTCCGATTTTGCTGACATGAACGTTCGCGGCAATTTTTCGATTGATGATGCGGCATCAATAATCGGTTATGAATACAATAGTTTTTTTCAGTCAATAATGAAAAAGGTTTCTCAGTTCAATCCGGTATTTTTAGTGAATGATTCACTTAAGATAAAGGAATTTGAATCGTGGGCAAAGCTTGCAATAACTCCGGTTCCGGTAGCCTTGAGCGATAGTATGAATATAGTTTACGACCTGAACATAAAAGACTTTAAATTACTTTCGCAATTTACCGGCATCAACAGGATTGATATGGATGGTCTGATTGGCGGAACTGTTATGAACGATAAAGCAGGCTTTAAGGCGACTAACAATATTAATCTCAAATACCTTAAGCTTTTAACGGATGATAATCTGAGCTATATTTCCAATCTTGGCTTTAATCTGGATATTAGCCGCTCTAATGATAAGATACTTTTTGATAATGTCGTGGCAAATATGCAGTTTACGGCTGAACGGGTTATTTCAGGTACGGATTTGAAAAATATTTCCATTCTCATGAACCTGAAGAAGAATATACTAAGTTATAATCTTCAGGCTGATATGGATACTACCATGGAAGCTCAGATTACCGGCAATGTGGACATGACGACAGATAAATTTATGTTTGCCGTTGATAAGTTTTTCATTGATTACAACAATATTAAATGGATTAATGGCAGTATTTTAGCCGGAGTTTATTCAAAAGATGCTTTTGAAGTGAAGAAGTTTACCCTTGCAGGAAATGGAACAGAGATAAATCTTCTGGGTGGTATGTTAAGCAATGGAATGCTTAAAGATGCCAGGCTTGAAATAAAAAATCTTGATGTAGCTGCTTTAAGAGGACTCTCAGGACTTGCTTCAAATTTTGAAGGTAAAATTAATCTTACAGCAAAAGCGAACGGGTATTTAGATAAACCAACAATAAATTTAAGGTTTGATGCAGACAGCGTTAAGGCATATAAAAATCCGTTTGGCAGTATGTGGTGCGATCTGGCGTATGCAGAGAAACTGCTCAAAACTAATTTGCAGTTTTTAGATACATCATATAATTCATTACAACCGCTATTTACTCTGACCGGCAGTTTCCCTGTTGACCTCGGTTTTATGGGAGTCAAAGACAGAGTTCTGAAAGGAGCGCCGATAAATGCCAGGATGAAATCCAATGACTTTGATATTTCAGTAGTAAGTGCTTTTGTGCCGGAGGTTAGTCAGCTTAAAGGGAAATTAAATGCTGATATTTCCATCAGCGGTATGACTGATAAATTAAACTATGGCGGGAATCTTAAACTTAACAATGGTTCTTTCATTGCAAAGCAGAATAATCTTCCTTATGAGATGGACCTTGATGTAAGCCTTGCTGATGAAACTATTAAAATAGAAAATATAGCGTTAAGAAATGCGGGAGGTACAATGTATAACGGGACATTATCCGGTGGCGGAAAGATTAATTTTGGCGGTATGAATCTTAAAGATATTAATGTTACTATTTCAGGTAGCCTTGCATTATTAAGTTCTTCTGTAAAAGGAGGCAGTCTGCCTGTAAATGGGAATCTGATTATCCAGTCTGACGGAAACTGGAATTTTACATATAACGATGGCTCCAGTAATTTGGATGGTACTGTCCTGCTGAAAAAGACAAATGTTACAATTGTGCCGGTTCAGTCGTCTTATGGAGCGAGGAAGGATGATATTATTTATCACTATGTTATCGATTCTTCAGGTATTGATAAAAAACAGGCGGAAATCAATCAGGTCATAGATTCTAAAAAGAAGTATGCGGAAAGTAAAAAGATAGTTACTGCAAAAGCTTCGAAGTTTGATTTTAATACAAGAGTTAAAATTAAAAATTCTGATCAGGCAACGGTAACCTATGTCATAAGTCCGGAATTAAAGTCACAGCTGACTGCGAAACTCGATGGCGAACTTATCTATGGCAGTAACGGTATGGCTCAGGGAAAGTTTAATCTTCTGAAAGGTTCAAATCTTTTTCTCTTTAAGACTCTTACGGCAACCGGTACAATATACTTTGAGAGCAATATAATAGACCCCAGGCTTGATATAGAAGCGACTTATACTGCAAATCATGATGGCGCTACAGCAAGCGACTCAGGTAAAGTTGCTGTAAAGATTTTTCTTAAAGGAACTTTACAGGAAATTGAAAAGAACCTTGCGGCAAATGAAGAAAATATCGCGATTTATATTGGTGATCAAAATATTCAAAACGGCGTGTCATCGCCGGAATATAGTATTGCTGATGCTATGTCTTTTATTATTTCAGGAAAATTTCAAAGCGAGCTGACGGCTACTGAAAAAAAGAAAGTAGCAATTGATGTTGCCGGCTATGGCACATCAATCGCAAGCAGTCTGATATCAGGCTTTGTAAACTCACAGCTTGGCGATGCTGTTGAAGATGTTGAACTTGAAAAAACAGGCGAGCAGTATAACTTCGGGGTAAGCGGGAAGGTTAAAAATATCCGTTACTCAATCGGCGGATCAACCGAAGCTTTGCAGGATTTTACGAAAGCCAATTTAAGGATTGAAATTCCATTTAACGACAGGTTTTCCGTCAGAGTCGAACGAAAAGACCCTGTTACTGAAACCAGCACGCTCAATGAAAAAATAACAGAATTATCACTTCGCTATAAATTTATATTTTAATCTATTATGAAAAAGAAAATTAAAGCCTTCTTCAAATCGAACCCCGGCAAAAGCCTGAGATCAGGCGAGGTTGCAAGAGACCTCGCGATTACTGATGAACATGAATTAGAACAGCTTAAAGCAGTCCTGTATGAGCTTGTTGAAGAGAAATTTTTGACAAAGGCAGGCAGGCGTTACCGCCTCAATGCAACTTCAGACGGGAAGCTTATTGGTACGTTAAGTCTTACCGAAGGCGGATACGGCTTTGTGGCTATGAAGAATTCCGATATGTGGGATGTCTTTATTCCTGCAAAAAATCTTGGTGTTGCCTTAAACGGGGATACTGTTGAAGTATCTCTCTTTGCCAGAAGCAAAGGAAGGAATATAGAAGGACAAATCGTAAATATTGTAAAAAGAAAACGCGATGAAATAGTCGGGACTTTGAATAAAACGAAATCTTTTTACTTCATTAAACCGGATGATGAAGACCTGCATCGCGATATATATATAGCTAAATCAGATTTAAACGGAGCAAAGAGCGGGGACAAAGTTGTTGTTCACCAGTTCAGATGGGATAATCCTAACCTTAATCCTGAAGGAGCAGTAAAGGAAGTTCTCGGCAAATCCGGAGCTTATGACGCTGAAATTTCAGCTCTGGCGCGTGAATTTAACCTGCCTTACGTCTTTTCGCAAGGTGTTTTAGACGAAGCCGGCAATATTGACGGGAAAATATCATCTGAGGAATTAAGTAGCCGTCTCGACTTAAGGGACAAAGTTATTTTTACTATAGACCCTGAAGATGCCAAGGATTTCGATGATGCCGTATCAATCGATATACTTTCCAATGGCAATTATCAGGTGGGTATTCATATTGCTGATGTCAGCCACTATGTAACCAGCGGTTCAATGCTTGACCAGGAAGCACGCGCAAGAGGCAACAGCGTTTATTTTGTAGGTAAAGTCCTTCCTATGCTTCCCGAAAAACTCTCTAATGGTATATGCTCACTTGTCCCTTTTGAAGACAGACTTACTTATTCAGTAATTGTTGAACTGACAAAGCTCGGTAAAATTGAGAAGTATGAGATTAAAAAATCTGTTATCAACAGTAAGCGACGTTTTAGCTATGAACAGGCTCAGGAAATAATTGAGACTAAAGCCGGCGACTTTGTCGATGAACTGACACTTCTTAATAAGCTTGCCACTACATTAAGAAAGAAAAGAATGAGTAAGGGGAGTATTAACTTTATTAGTCCTGAAGTTAAGTTCGAACTCGATGAAAACAGTATGCCTGTAAAAATTACGAAGAAAGAAGTCAGGGAAAGCAATATGCTTATCGAGGAGTATATGCTTCTTGCAAATCAGATTACAGCCAGACATATCGGTTCTGCGCGAAAGAAAGCAGAGCTTCCATTTATTTACCGTGTTCACGATTTACCGGACGAACAAAAGGTTAAGGATTTCGCCGGTTTTGTAAAATCTCTGGGGTATTCTTTTAACCCTGATTCAGCCAATAAATCAAAACAGTTCCAAAAAATACTCGAAGAAGTTAAAGGTACCGAAGAAGAAGCCGTTGTAAATGCGATTGCTATACGCTCGATGGCAAAAGCTGTTTATTCTCCTGATAATATCGGGCATTATGGTCTCGGCTTCCCGTATTACTCGCATTTTACTTCGCCAATCAGAAGGTACCCTGATCTGATAGTTCACCGTATGCTTTTCCAGTATATAGAAGGCAACGGACGTAGTCTTTATCAATATAAAACGCTTGAAGAAATATGCGAACATACATCCGCAACCGAACGTAGCGCTGTAAGTGCTGAGCGGATTTCAGTTAAATTGAAACAGGCTGAGTTTCTGAAGAACCATGTGGGGGAGAATTTTCACGGTATTATTTCCGGTATTACCAACTTCGGAATCTTTATAGAACTTACGGACAGTATGGCAGAGGGCTTAGTCCGCCTGCGGGATATGGATGACGATTATTATATTTATGATGAGAAAAAATATTCATTAACCGGCAGGAAAAATCATAAGGTTTACCGCCTCGGAGATAAGGTTAATGTGCGGCTTATACGCGTGAACCCTGAAAGGCGGGAGATTGATTTCCTTATCCTTTAGAAGAACTGAGTTTATGAGCAGGGAGATTGGTTTTTGTTTCTATTCTTTGACGGGCGAATTCCCATCCAGGCTACTTTTTTCATTTTAATTATAAATAGAATGAGCATAAGATGATAAATAAAATATTTTTTATACTTGTGGTTTTATTAACAGCCCTTTCATCTATACGTGCGCAGGAAGGTGCCTTCGGGCAGAATAAGGTGCAGTACAAAGATTATTCCTGGTATTATATCCAGACACATCATTTTGATATTTATTTCTCCGATGGCGGAGAAAAAATCGCTGAATTCTGCGCAAAGGCTGCCGAAGATGCTTTGGTTTCAATTCAGAGCAGCTTCCGCTATTCTATCAGTAACAGAATAACTATTATCGTTTACCGCAGTCATAACGATTTCCAGGAGACTAATGTAACCGACCAGTATCTCGATGAAGGCATTGGCGGCTTTACCGAACTGTTCAAGAACAGAGTAGTTCTTCCCTTTGACGGGTCGTATGCAAGTTTCAGGCATGTTATTCATCATGAACTTTCTCATGCCGTAATTAATGATATGTTATACGGCGGGTCGCTACAGAATATTATTTCCAGAAATATCAGTATGCAGCTGCCTCTTTGGTTTAGTGAGGGAATTGCTGAATATGAGTCACTCGGCTGGGATGTTAATACTGATATGTTTATCAGAGATGCCATAATTAATGAGTATCTCCCGGATATCAACGGACTTAACGGTTATATGGCTTACCGTGGCGGTCAGTCTGTGTTTTATTATATTTCGCAGAAGTATGGTAAGGAAAAGATAAGCGAGATTATTAATAAAACAAAAGGCATGGGTGACCTTCAGGAAGCTATGAAAGCATCAATCGGGCTGAACTATGAGGAATTTAATGAACGCTGGAAGAAAGAACTTAAGAAGCAGTTCTGGCCTGACATTGCCACAAGAGATGACCCTGACCAGTTCGCCAAAAAGCTTACCGACCAGAAAAAAGAAAAAGGCGGCTCGTATAATACAATACCCGCTATTTCTCCGCAGGGCGATAAGATTGCTTTTATCTCAAACAGGGACTTCTACTTTGACGTTTATCTGATGAACGCCATTGATGGCAAAATTATTAAGAAGCTTGTAGCCGGCAACCGTACAAATGAGTTTGAGGAATTAAACATACTTGCTCCGGGACTTGCATGGTCGCCCGATGGCAGTAAAATTGTTCTGACAGCTAAAAGCAGTGGCTATGATGTAGCCTACATTATTGACATTCAGTCCGAAGAAAAAGAAACCCTGCCTATTAAGCTTGACGGTATTTCCTCAATGAAATATTCATCTGACGGCAGGAACCTTGTCTTTGTCGGTCATAACGGTGCGCAATCGGACCTGTACATTTATAACATTGATTCAAAACAGATTACCAACCTGACAAACGATATCTTTACGGATTCATCCCCCGCCTGGGATCCTGATAATAAGACCGTACTGTTTGCCTCCGACCGGAATGAATATACAGCTCCGCCCGCTATTACCGATACATTTAATATAGCGCGTTATAATTATAATAAGGCTGATTTGTTTGCCATTAACATTGAGACAAAGAAGATTACGAGGATTACAGATTATCCAAACTTCAGCGTAACTTCTCCGGTTGTATCTCCCGAAGGCAATGAAATTCTCTTTGCCTCGGATTTGAATGGTATCTATAATATTTATAAGGCAAAGTTTGACGTTCAGGCGGGGCGGACAATAGAGAAGGCGGAGCTTGTTCCGATTACAAATTCGCTTAACGGTATTTATCAGTTATCTTTATCTCAGGATGGCAAAAAGCTTGTTTTCAGTTCTTACTATGACGCGGCTTATAATATTTTCCTTATGAATAACCCGTTTGAACCGAAGACAACCAGGAAAATTCTTGAGCCAACGGCTTATATTGCGAAAATGCTTAATCCTGAAAAGGACAGCGTTGAACCTGCAAAATCAGTTGTAATGGCAGAAACTCAAAAAGATACATCAGGCACCATACACAGTCTGATATTTACAGGTCAGTTTGTTGATACGCCAAAGACTGATTCTTCAGAGAATAAATATAGCCACTACATCTTCGGCGGGTATAATGACCTGATAAATGATACTATTATTGCATCTAAGACTTCTAAATTTAATCCAAAGGAAAACCTCGATAAAAACGGGGATTATTTTGTCAATAAATACAAAGTCAGCTTTTCACCTGATATTGTTTATGCCAGCGCCGGTTACAGCACGTTCTACGGTTTGCTGGGAACTACGCAGCTCTCTTTCAGCGATGTGCTCGGCAATCACCGGCTGACCGGCATTACAAGTCTTCAGATGGACCTTAAAAACAGTGATTACGGTCTTGCTTATTATTATCTGCCTAAAAGAATTGACTATGGCATCAGCGGGTTTCATACGGCACGCTTTGTTTACCTTACACGCAATGGGGGTTATACGAGTAATCTTTTCAGGTTCAGAAACTATGGAGCTACATTCTCGGCAAGCTGTCCGCTTAATAAATTTTACAGACTGGACGGCTCTCTAAGCTGGCTTAATGTATCATCGGAAAACCTCGACAATACTGATGAGCCGACTGAAAAGATAGGCTATGTAATACCATCGCTTAGCTTTATTCATGATAATGTTATCCAGGGTTACACCTCGCCTATTGACGGCACAAGATATAATTTTACGCTCTTTGGCAATCCGCTTAAAGGCAGAATCGGGAATAGAAATTTAAGTTTTTACTCAATGACCTTTGATTTCAGGAACTACAACCGCTTCTGGTACGATAATACTTTTGTTTTCAGACTTTCAGGTGGCTATTCTGACGGAGCTAATCCGCAGAGATTCTTTATTGGTGGTACGGATAACTGGATTAACCGCACCTTCTCTACAGGCGAAATTCCTCTTAACTCAGCCAGCGATTTTGCTTTCCTTACTCCGGCAATGCCGCTTAGAGGTTATAATTATGCCGAACAGACAGGTACAAAGTATTCTCTGATGAACCTTGAACTTAGAATGCCTTTGATAAGGTATCTTGTTACGGGTCCGTTGCCGCTGTTATTCCAGAATATACTTGGTGTGGCTTTTATTGATGCCGGTTCGGCGTGGACGAATAATAAGAGTCTGAGGCTGACGGGCGATAATGAAAACGGACGGCTGGTTACAAAGGATTTATTGGCAGGCACGGGCTTCGGCGCGAGAATGTTCCTCTTATACTTCCTCGTCAGAATGGATGTTGCCTGGGCGTATAACTTTAATTCATTCAGCGAACCAAGATATTTATTCTCGCTGGGAACTGATTTTTAAGCAGAAGACGCACGGTAGAAGAAGACGCACGGCAACAGAAGAAGACGCACGGCAGTGCATCTCTACCTGTCTGATGTGTGTCCTTTTTCGTCATAAATGCGCTGGCTTATAAGCTTTCCGTTGTCGTATTTAGCTTCGTTTTTAACAAAGCCGTTTGTGTGATAAGTAATGTGCGCACCGTTAATCTGTCCGGCTTTATAGAACGCATACTCTGATATTTCGCCATTTTCAAAATACCAGGTCTTAAGTCCATCTAATTTGCCACGGCGATAATTCCCCTCATAAGCAAGCCTGCCACCAGGATAATAACCGCGGAATTTGCCTTCGGCGAGTCCTTCGCTATAGTTAACCTCTGACTCCACTTTCCCGCCAGGATAATAGAACTTTGCCAGTCCTTCGGGCAGTCCCTTATTATAATTTTTCTCTGTCAGGATTCTTCCCTGATTATCAAACTCCTGTTCCCTGCCGGTCTTTATGCCTTTATCATACTCAGCTATCTGAGCCACACAGCCGCTGTCATGGTAAGTTTTGCAGATGCCCTGTAGTTTCCCCAATAAATAATGAAGATCGCCTTTCAGGTATCCGCTTTCGTAATAAGTTTTCTCCGCTCCATGTTTAAGTCCGTCTTTAAAGTTTACCTCTGATTTCAGAATACCGTTATCGTAGTAATCCTTAAAACTTTCCTCAGCCTTATCGAACTTTTTATCAATGCCATAGCGGACGCGCTTAACTATCTGTCCCATCTGGTAAGTATCTATTACCTTAACGGTGCCGTCTATATAATAAAGGTGCGAGGTGCCATCGAGCTTATCGTCTTTATAATTAGCTTCAAGAGCTGTCATACCATTATCATAAAATGTTTTGCTGATGCCCTGCAGTTTGTCATCCGCGTAATACTTTTCAAACTCAGGTCTGCCACTTTCGAAGTAAGATTTAGACAATCCGTTCAGTTGTCCGTTATGATAAAGCCAGAGTCCCATAACTTTGCCACTGCGGTAATAAGTTTTGGTAATGCCTTCCTGAATATTATTGACATAGTTTGGTTCCGCCCAGAGCTGCCCCGATTCATAATACCATTTCGATATGCCTTCAAGCCTGCCGTCAGAATAATTCCATTCCATACTAAGCGTACCGTTATCGAGATACCATAGCGAATTACCGTCTTCCTTATCCTCATGGAAATACCACAGTTTCCAAAGCTGTCCGCCAGGATAAAACTCGCGGAATGAACCCTCGCGCCTGCCGTAATGATATGTTCCTTCAGTCTTTACTTTGCCGTTGTCGTAGTATGTATATTTAACGTCATATTGTTTTCCCTGAGCCGGAAGCGGGAGTCCGGTAATTAATGTAATGCACAGAGTGATAAAGACTATTCTGAATTTATTCATAAACTTAAAGCGTCTGCCTCTCAAATCAATAAAAATGTGTAAAAGTCAGTACAAAGTTAAGGAAAAATGAAATTATATTTTAGTAGATTTATTATGTATTATTTCTAAATAAATACAGAATGAATGTAATTCCTGATGATGAACTGCATCATTCATCCGCTCCATGCTTTTATATGTAATTAACATTATTTTTCAGATACCAATAAAATAAACAAAACAGGTTTTATTATGTTCACAACCGTACTCAGAGTAAATTTCTATGATGCCGACCCGGCAGGTGTTCTTTTCTTCGGTAACATCTTCAGACTGGCGCATTCGGCTTTCGAAGAAATGCTGGAGAACAGTGGCATCGGCAAAGAATATTTCTTCAACGAGAAATACGCCGTTCCGCTTATCCATACAGAAGCTGACTACAGGAAGCCGATACTGCCCAACACAAAAGTAACGGCAGAGGTTGAAGTAGTTGCCATAAAAGAAACTTCATTCGAGATGAAATATACATTCCGCAATGAAGCCGGTGAGTTTTGTACCACAGTTAAAGCTGTGCACGTTTTTATCGACCTCCCCGCATGGAAGAAAACCGGGATACCGGACAGGTTAAGGGAGTTTCTTAGCGGAATTTAAGCGAACTAAGGAACAGGTAAAGGCAAAGAGAACCCCGCGGAATTTATTGTGTTTTACTTTATCTTTGCCTTTGCCTTTGCCTTTGCCTTTGCCTTTGCCTTTGCCAGATGTCCTGCGTAATCGTTCGCATGAATCTACGTTACTTATACCGATGTTTTTTGAATAATAATATTATATATTGCCAATAATCTTTTTAAAGTTAACACAATATTATGG
>JBAXDX010000053.1:0-20200 GCA_037140715.1 Ignavibacteria bacterium | reverse complement strand
TACCGATGTTTTTTAAAGAAATATATAGTAAGTTGCGTGCAGATGTGGTAACAATTCCAGACAAAACGTATTGAAGCCGCTATGCTGTGACCGGTCGTGGAGCTTAAAATCAAAATATTCTAATTCTAAACAAAGAGGATTGTATGTCAATTGGTAATTCTGACAATTCCGGATTAAATCCTGTCTTTAATTTCATAAGAAAATTTCTTAAAACAAAATCAGTCCGGCAACCGGCAGGTAAGCAAATATGGACGGCTTTAGCTTTACTGACGGGCGGGCTACTGCTGACGCTTACAGCCTGTCTCTTATTAAAAGCAGATGTTGAACAGGACGCGAAAAATGAGTTTGATTTTGCCTGTACTGTTCACGCAGATGAGGCTATGCTTAATACTATTCTGCGTAATCTTTTGTCAAATGCAGTAAAGTTTACCAGGCAGGGAGGCAAAGTAATAGTCAGGGCAGCAGAAACAGAAAATAACATGATGGAAATATCAGTAACCGACAGCGGTATCGGAATGTCAGAAGATTTATCTCAAAAGTTATTTAAGGTGGACGAAAAAGTAGGACGTAAAGGCACGGACGGTGAATCAAGTACGGGTTTAGGGTTGCTGCTCTGTAAAGAATTTGTAGAAAAGCATGGTGGCAGAATCCGGGTGGAAAGCGGGAAGGGAAAGGGAAGTACTTTTTATTTTACTATTCCGGTAGCATAGCTAATTTCCCCGGCAAAAATGTCAGAACTGTGATTCTTGTGATTAAAATGATTAACCATGATTCATTTCATACTGACTGCGTTACCATAGAAATCTGAATCACGGATTAATGGATTAAGATAAAGTAGCTGATGATATGCGTTATCATAAAAATCATCATAATCAAATGAATCACAGTTCTGACAATTTACCTGCAACAGCTGTAAAAGTTCATATTATTTATTAAGTTCGCATTAATAAAGCTGACTGCCGGTTATTTTGTAATGAATATTAAATGATAAGAAGAAATCATGAAAACTTTACTGATATTAATTTTATTACTGCCCATGCTTACAACCAGCGCTCAGAGAATTGGAGAATTGGCTCCTGAAAAACTGCCTGAAACTTTTCCCGTTAATTCCTGGGGAATTGATTTTATGTTCGGAGAAGGAGGCTTTGGACTCGGGACTTTCTACCGGTATAATTTTACTACTGCCCTGACGGGTTTTACAGATTTTTCTGTTTCTGAATCTAAAGATGAAAAAGAAGTTGAATACTTTGACTATTTCGGCAATTCAACTGTTATTGGAAAAAAGAACAGAATATTCCTGATGCCGCTTAACTTCGGACTTCAGCAAAGACTCCTTGAAAATTCAGTTACTGATAATCTCAGACCATATATAAATGCCGGTATCGGTCCTTCAATGGTTGTTACCACGCCTTATGATTATGAATTTTTCTCCTCCTTTAAGAAAGCGCAGGCAAGGTTTACATTAGGCGGATATTTTGGAATAGGAGCTAATTTTGGACCGGATAAAGCGAATTTGCTTGGACTTAACCTTAGATATTATATAATTCATTTTTTCAATAACGGAGTGGAAGGACTGAAGAACAGGTATATGAATGATCTGGGTGGCTTTTATCTGACTTTAAATCTTGGGATTATGTATTGAAAGAAACAATTGGACCGTTCAATGGATTTTCGACAGATGCTTTTAAATTCCTTCAGGATTTAAGGGATAATAACAATTCCGAGTGGTTTAATAAGAACCGCAACCGTTATCAAACTTCCCTCGTGCAGAGTCTGCCCGCTCGTTTGTTGTGGAAATGGGGCAGTTCTTTAACCGCCTCTACCTGTATATTGTTTTGCCGCCTTCCCAAATCCGCTTGAAATGCTCGATGAATTCGAAGATAATTTCGGAATGCCGGACTTATTTTAATTCATTTTTATTATATCTGCTGATGCCAGAAGACGGATAACTCAATATATCGGGTTTTATAACAATAAGAGACTACACAGCTCCTTATATTATCTGACTCCCGGTGACTTTCTTCTCAACACGATTGACGAAAAACTAAACGTTCGGGAATATAAATTACAGAAAGCCGGAAAGAACAGAACTATTAACAGACTCGCTTCTTAATTCATGCGGATATGCTTTATTTCTTTTACTAAAATTCTCTTTTCCCTTGAACTATTACAACAATAAGCTATTAAGAAGATTACGATTTCATTGCACATTACACTTTATATCAGGCAATTCTTAAACACAACTGTAATTCACCTCCAGATATTACACTTCCGAATCTCCGGTTAAACGAAAACGCTATATCCGGGGGGCTGTCCGGGGACAGGCTTTCCCCCGGTTTTGCCTTTATGACCATGCTTCTGATATTTTTGAGTAAAATGAGTTATTAACAATCATCAAAAATATTTATTGCATAAATCGATTTTATTTATTAACATTATTTCCGTTAAAGTTACTATATCATAAACTAATATTTCAGAGGTAATCGTATGAAAAAACTAATTACGTTATTGATTTTATCGGCTGTTCAGCTTTATGCAGGCATCGGAGTGGGCACATCCCAGCCGGGAGTCCTGCCGGTTGAACTGACATCCTTTACCGCAATGGTAAGCGAAAATTCTGTCTTGCTAAAATGGACAACAGCTACGGAAGTGAACAACTACGGCTTTGAAATTGAAAAAGCCGTACAGAAAGCAGACAAAACAAATATTATCTGGGAAAAGACAGGCTTTGTTCCCGGCCATGGCAACAGCAACTCTCCCAACAATTACAGCTTTACTGACCAGAATCCCGCAGACGGGAAATATCTGTACCGGTTAAAGCAGACGGACACAGACGGGAAATATAAATACTCCGCGGCAATAGAAGCCGGCACAGGCTGGCACAGGGGCTTTTCGCTGGAACAGAACTATCCGAATCCGTTCAATCCAACCACGGTAATATCTTATTCAATCCCAAACTCTTCAAATGTAACAGTAAAAGTATATGATGTGCTGGGCAGACTGGTGGCGACCTTAGTGAATATGGCACAGGAAGCGGGTTCATATACTGTCAGCTTTGACGGCAGCCGTTTAAGCGCAGGGATTTATTATTATAAGATACAATCCGGTAGCTATACGGCTTCCCAAAAAATGCTTCTGATAAAATAAACTAAATAATACGGAGTAAAAAATGAGATTAAGAAATGCAATATATACAGCCCTGTTTTTCCTGTCTGCCTTACAGTTAATGGCGCAGACAACGACAAACACAGTCCCGGTAGTATCAAACGTAGCGTTCAGCATTACGGGAACAAAGGTAACTGTTACATACAATGTAACTGACGCAGAACAAGACTCAGTAAATATAAGTATGGAAGTGTCAGACGATGGGGAAGCCACGTGGAATTATAATTATAATTCTCCCGATGTAGCAAAGGGCGATATCGGGGCTGATGTAGCGACCGGCAACGGCAAAACAATAACATGGACTTATGCCGGCAGTCAGAGCAGTAATTTCGTAATAAAAATAATAGCGAACGATTTAGTGATTGACGGAGGTCCCTGTGCCGATGCTGTGATTAATTATGCGGGCAAAACGTATAACACGGTTCAGATAGGAACCCAGTGCTGGCTGAAGGAGAATCTCGATGTTGGAACAATGGTGAGCGGAACCACAGAACAGACAAACAACGGGACAACAGAGAAGCATTGTTATAACAACGATACAGCAAACTGTACAGCGTACGGCGGTTTATACCAGTGGGATGAGGCAATGGCGTACAGTATAACACCAGGGGCAAAAGGTATCTGCCCTGCAGGGTGGCACATACCGACATACGCAGAATACCAGACATTAATAGCATCAGCAAATAATAATAGCAATGTGCTAAAAGCATTAGGACAGGGAACCGGAACAAATACAACAGGCTTTTCCGCGCTCCTCGCGGGCTACCGCAATATCAATGGTTACTTCTACGTTTTAGCGAGCTACACTTACTACTGGAGTTCCACGGAGTACGATGTCGCGAGTGCGTACCACATGACCCTGAACTTTACTGATAGCAGTATATACTGGAACAGCGATTTCAGGAGTTATGGCTTCAGCATCAGGTGCTTTGAGGATTAGTTGGGCCAGGGAACAGGAAGAGGCTGACTAAAAAGTAAGGTATTTGAGTTTTTGGTAATGTGAAACCCCAATAATGCTTTATTATATCAGGTATTTTAGTCTTTCTCCGACCCCAAATTACTTTTTAGTCAGCCTCAAAAAAATATGAAGGAGTTGTTGTAGCGAAGCGGGCAGTCCTGTTGCCTGCTTGTCAGGTTCCGATGCCGGGGCCCGGAGTAGTTGCGGGAGCATCTAATCAGGCATTTCCCGGCGGGATTAAGAAGAAAATTAAAATGTTGCACAAAAGCAGAATATATGTCAGTCTGTTCTGTAAAACTGCTGATGCTTAAATGGAATAATGGGTTAGCTGTAATATGTTAACAATGCCAAAAAATGCTTAGTAAAACCCGATTTTTACTAAGCATTTACCATGCAAAACGCTGGAAACGGCTGATATCAGACTTTTCCATAAGTCATAAGAAGACATAAAAAAAGCCTTAAATCTTTCGAAATAAGGCTTATTTTTAACTTTGGCGGAGAGGCCGGGATTCGAACCCGGGGTACTGTTTACACAGTACGACGGTTTAGCAAACCGTTGGTTTCAGCCACTCACCCACCTCTCCATGCGTAAGATTATACTGAACTAAACTCAATACACTAATATAATACTTATTAACAAATATTAAAACACTTTTTTACTTTTCTTTATTTTTTGCAGATTCCGTGCATAGATTAAGGCATAATCAATTACTCAAAATCCTGCTCAAAATAATCAACAAAACGTTTATCTTCGAGATTAAGGTTGGAAAGCCTGTCTTCCAGTCGTTTTTGAAGAACCTTTGCTGAATCGTAGCCGTAATGCTTCAGCATATAGTTAAGGCTTATAACTTCGGAAATTACTGTGATATTTTTGCCTGGCAGAATAGGTAGTTTAATATAGGGAATTTCAATGTCAAGAAGGTTAAAATATGCCTCGTCAAGTCCCGTTCTGGTATAGTATGATTTATCATCCCAAATCTCAAGCTCTACAATGATTTCAAGTCTTTTCTGGAATCTGATGGCTCTTACGCCAAACATGCTTTTAACATCAATAATACCAATTCCCCTGACTTCCATAAAATGTTTTACGAGGTCAGTACCTGAACCCATTAGTATATTCTCACCTTTTTTGGTAACAATTATAACGTCATCAGCAACAAGTCTGTGCCCTCTTTCTACGAGGTCGAGAGCAACTTCGCTCTTGCCAATGCCGGACTTTCCGACAAAGAGCATTCCAACGCCATAGATGTCCACAAAAGAACCATGCAGAGATATCCTCGGTGCGAATTGATCATCAAGAAAATCACTAACAAGGTAAATAAGTTTCGTAGTAGAAAATGGTGAGCCGAGAAGAGCTATATGGCGTTCATTGGCAAGCTCTATCATTTCAGGAAAAGGTTTATTCTCATCGGTTAGAATAATACATGGAATATTGAATTGGAAAATACGTTCTAATGTCATTCTTCTTGCCGCGATGGTCAGCTGGCTTAAATACTTACTTTCCGTGTTCCCAAAAATCTGAACACGGGAAAATGAAAAAAGATCAACAAACCCGGCCAATGCCAGGCCGGGTCTGTGAAGATTCTGTTCAAATATTTTCCGGTTAAATCCGCTTTCATCAGAAAATATAGTAAATTTAAATCGGTCTTTTACGTTATTAACAAAAAAATCAACGGTAATACTTTCTTTTTTTACTATATTTTTTTCATCAAACTTCATTTTCTTCGGTGCTTTCCTCTTCGACTTTTTCTAATACCTTATCAGTTCTTTTATTGTCAACCTTCCTGCTTTTTATTTTAATCAGCTGTTTCTCAATTTTCTGAACCGCGAGCGCAATTGATTTTCCAAAATCCTCGGAAGCTTCTTTCGCCGTACAGGTTTTCCCGGGTATTTGTAAAATTATTTCTGCTATTTTTGTTTCTTCAACGACATTCTCAAAGCTGAGTATAACGTCAGCTCCCTGAATATCGCTATTCAATTTTGCTAAAGAATTTAACTCCGCATGGATAAAATTCTTTAATGGTTCTTTCGCTTTGAATTTTCTGGAAGTGATCTGGATGTTCATATTTGCTCCTTTTTAAGATTTAGGATGAGCTTGTTTATGGATATTTTTCAACCTCTCAATACTGACGTGAGTATAGATTTGAGTGGTTGATAGACTTTCGTGGCCTAATATTTCCTTTACCGCTAAAAGATCGGCTCCATTATCAAGCAGATGCGTTGCAGCTGAATGCCTGAGAATGTGAGGACTTCTTTTTTTTAATTCAGTATAATCTGAAAGATACTGGTGAACTATACAATATACATATCTGGAATAGATTCTTCTCCCTTTCTTAGTTAAAAATACCGGACTATTATAACTTAAGTTCTCTCTTGTTGAAAGATACTCATTTAATATTTTTAATGAATCCCTGCCTACCGGAGTAATTCTAACCTTACTCCCTTTGCCTAAAACTCTTATTGTATTATTATCAAAATCTATATCCCCAATGTTCAGGTTGCAAAGTTCAGAAACCCGGAGAGCTGAGGAATAAAGTATTTCAAAAACAGCATTAAACATTTTCAGGTCTTTTTCTTTTAACGCCTTTGAAATATCGTCAAGATTTTTAATTGATGCGACTTCAGGCAGATTCTTACGAATTTTCGGACTGTAAATACCGGATAAAGGATTTACCGAAATAATATCATTTCTAATCAGAAAAAAGAACATGCTCCTGAGAGAAGAAAGTTTTCTTGAAATTGAACTCGCTTCAGATTTATTCTGACTCAGAAAAATTGTAAAAGAACGTATTAGTTTTTCATTTACTCTGTCTGTCGAAAAAATATTTTTTGTTTTACAGAATTCTATAAACTGCAGTAAATCAGATTCATAAGCCTTTATTGTATGAACTGAATATCGTCTTATCTTCTGAATATTTTCTAGGAAATCAGTAACCGCAGTTGTTAAATCCATATTATCTGACTACTACTAATAAAAATTTTATTCATTGTCATTGACAGAAAATGAAGTTTCAGGTACAATCTCTTCACCGCAAACCGGGCACTTTAAGTATTCCCCTTTTTTCTTGTTGTACTTTTTCTCTAAGTAATCAGAATCTTTATTCAGGCACTTCATATTGACTGGTCTGTCCCAGGCAACGAAATCACACTCCGGATAGCGGCTACATCCAAAGAAGACTTTCCCCTTTCTTGATTGTCTTTCTATTACATCACCCTCATGGCATTTCGGGCATTTAATACCGGTTGTAACAGGCTTTATATAATTACAGTCAGGGTATTTTTCACAGCCGATAAACTTTCCAAAACGGCCTTTACGCAAAATAAGCCTGCTACCGCATTTCTCACAATCTTCGCCTGTATATTCCGGTTCCTGCTTAGTATCCTGGCTCAATTCTTTCATCGATTTGATATTCTTGCATTCAGGATAATTTGTACAGGCCATAAATCTGCCGAACCGGCCCATTCTCATTGTCATTTCGTTGCCACAAAGTTCACAATAGATTCTTTCAACATTCTCTTCAACAACATTAAGCGCCTGACTAAAAGGGATATAAAAATCATTAAGGACCTTTAAATATGCGCTGTCCCCCTGGGCAATAAGATCAAGTTCCTCTTCCATTTTGGCAGTAAAGTTAACATTCAGGATTTCAGGAAAACTTTTTACAAGTATAGAATTTATTTTTTTTCCTAATTCAGTCGGCAGAAGTCTCTTCTCTTCAACGTTAACATAATTTCTATCCTGAATCGTTCCGACAATCGAAGCATAAGTCGAAGGTCTGCCGATTCCATTGCTTTCAAGTTCCTTAATAAGGGAACTTTCGCTGAATCTTGCGGACGGTTTCGTAAAATGCTGTGTCTTATGAAGGTCTTCTAATTTTACATGCTGATCTTTCTTAAGACCTAAAGGAATAATATCATTTTCGCTTTCATCTTTTACAACATTTTCTTCACTATGCTCTTCATAAATTTGAAGAAAGCCGTCAAATTTAATTGCTGTACCGTAAGCCTTAAATAAAAACTCATCGGCTCTGACTTCAATAATTGTAGTTTCAGTTAAAGCGACACTCATCTGTGAAGCAACAAATCTTTTCCAGATAAGTTCATACAGCTTAAACTGCTTTTTATCAAGGAAAGGCTTTACAAATTCAGGAGTGTATTTTAATGAAGTAGGGCGGATAGCTTCATGAGCATCCTGTACATTAGAAGCATTTTTCTTTTCAAAATTCCTGATAGTTTCAGGTAAGTATTCATCGCCAAATACTCTCTTTATATAGTCTCTAAGTTCAGACATAATTTCAGGGCTGATACGAGTAGAATCAGTACGCATATAAGTAATAAGACCAACTGTGCCTTCTTTGCCAAGGTCGATACCTTCATAAAGATTCTGGGCTATTGTCATTGTCTGGCTGGCTCTTAATTTCAGATTTTTTGAAGCTTCAGACTGAAGGCTGCTTGTAATAAAAGGCGCGTGCGGGTTTCGTTTACTGTCTTTTTTTATAATAGCACTTATGATAAACTGAACTTTGGAGCTGATGCGGTCAATAATTTCCTGAGAACCGACTTCATCGTTTAACGCAATATTTTTCCTGATAAATTCCTGCCACTCATCTTCACTCATTACAGGTTTTGGGGCAATCCTGATAGTCCTGCCATCGATTTCAGCAAGTTTAGCGCTAAATGTTTCTTTTTTTTCAGTCTTAAAGTCTGCCCAAATTGCCCAGTATTCTGTTGTAATAAATTCATCTATTTCTTCTTCACGTTCACAAATTAGTCTTAATGCAACAGACTGCACCCTGCCGGCTGATAAATTTGCCGTGGATGAATTAACAATAGATTTCCATAAGAGGGGACTTATCTTGTAACCAATAATTCTGTCCATTACTCTTCTTGCTCTTTGTGAAGTTACGAGTTTGGTATCAATCGACAGAGGCGCTTCCATTGAACGCTGGACGGCTTTTTTTGTAATTTCATTAAACAGTACACGGTAAATTTTAGCATCAGTAACGCCGTCTATTACATCGGCTATATCCTGAGCTATAGCTTCGCCCTCACGGTCAGGGTCAGTGGCTATATATATATTCTGGCTTTTTGAGGCAAGCATTTTAATTCTTTTGATAACATCGCCTTTACCGCGAATATTAACTAACAGAGGCTTAAAGCCATTTTCAATCTCAACTCCAAGTTTTGATTTTGGAAGATTCCTGATATGACCTACTGTAGCTTCAACTAGATAATCCTTACCCAGATATTTATTTATGGTTTTTGCCTTTGAAGGAGACTCAACCAGCACCAGATTTTTATTCATTAATTGTCCTTTAGTTTATGGTGTCTGAAGAATACAATAGAAATCTGCTACCAGGCAGGACAGTTTCCCCAAAATCAACCAAAGAAAATAATATCAGCCAGTTAATCTCTTCCTTTGAAATCTTATTGCCCGGATAAAAGGCTATCTGTGCTAATATTGCATCAATGTCGGGCATCTTTAATAAACCAACATTAATTAAATGTATAATATAGTTATAATTTTCAATACCTATAACTTCTTTTTCTTCTTCGGTTAGAAATCTAAAACTACTAAGCTTTTGATCTTTATTAAATATATTGTGGCTACCATTCGCAAGCTTTTTATCATATAGCCAGCTGAATGCTACGCTTAATGTCTGCATATCAAATCTTTTATCCTTACTAAGCTTTTTATTCACTTCCTCAAGAGAATAATTATTCCCCAGAGCTTCGAGAATTTTTGCAAGGACTTCAACTATTTTTGCTGTCATAAATTAAAATATTTCCTTTAATCAAGAATGCCAGATCAGATACCAGAGAGTTTTCCTTTTTCTTCATCCTGATTTTATCTGCTTTGAGATGATCGTCATACCCGGCCAGATGCAGAATACCATGAATTATTAATCTTAAAAGCTCGGTATCAAGCGAGCAATTATATTTATGAGAATTCTCACAGGCATCGGCAACTGAAATGAATATCTCTCCGTCAAATTTTGTGTTATCACCGGAATAATTAAAAGTAATAATATCTGTCGAATAATCATGCCCCAGATACCGGATATTAATTTCCTTTATGCTATCCGCGGAAAGAAAATTAACATTAAGCGACTCAATAGATACATTCAAAACAGTTTTAAGGTTTCCAGCTATTTTATGAATAAGCGGCTTATTAACCTTATAACCATTTTGCGTGATAACAGTAAAGTTTTTTATCAATATATAATATTCTTCTTATTAATCAAACAGGCATCGCTATTTTAAAGCGGTTTTAGTTATTTCCCTAAATGAAATCCGCGTAATGACTCAACTGTAATCTCAGTATATTTTATATACCTCAACGCCGATTTCTCAAAATCAGCAAGTTCCTCATCGGTTAAGTCTCTTATCACTTTACCCGGAACGCCTGCAACAAGTTTACCTGACGGTACAACAAACTTTGGTCTGATTACCGTACCGGCAGCTACCATAGACTTTTCTTCAACTACCGCTCCGTCAAGTACGATAGCACCAATGCCAATAAGGCATAAATCATTCAAAGTGCAGCCATGCAGGTTAACACTATGCCCGATAGTTACCCTGTTGCCAATGTTTAATGGATACCGCCCATTCGTTACATGCAACATTGAACAGTCCTGAATATTTGTCCCGCATCCTATTTTTATATAGTGGACATCCCCGCGAATAACTGTATTATACCAGACACTTGAACCCTCTCCGATTTGAACATCGCCAATAATTTTCACACCACCTGCAAGAAACACCGACTCATCAATTCTCGGAACGTTGTTCAGGTACGGGAACAGTTTATCAAGATCAACTGACTTCAGATTCCTGGCGGGTTCCAATTGTTTTTCTTCCATGATTTTAATTCCAGTGTAACATTTCCAATTATAACTTTCATCCTGGCAATTGCAGGCACAGCATTTTTATCGTTGGTAAACCAGCCCTCGAAATTACCTGTAAGTCCAAAGATACTTACAAAATCTGTATGCCCGTCCAGACTGGCACATGGTATCTCATAGTTTACTGCATCTATCGATATATTTTCGATTGTCCCGTGAAAATTTATTTTTGTATTAACAAATTTATCAGTAACAAAACAGGGAACATCGACAGTTTTTCTAGTTCCGGTATTCATTCTCGCGAAATAAAAAAGTGAAAGTCCATCCTGATAACGGGTCTTGACTCTTGTAGTAGAATCAGCCCAGATCTGAAAAGGATTATACTTTCCTTTCTTTACACGCACAGTACTTTTCGTATAGTCGAAGAAATACTCGGTAAATTTAACATAACTCTTTTCCTTCTCGGTATGTTTAAAGTAATCAGAGTATAGTTCAGTATTAAAATTACTTTCATAAATTTGGTGCAGGTCAACAAAAGGAATATCAGAATATGAATCAATTAAGGCTCTTGTACGGTAATATACCCGTCCGTTTTTCTCTTTTTTTTCTAATACCTGCAACCTTACTTCGCCCAGCTTAATAAGCGAATATTTAACGACATAAGTAATGTCTTCCCCGATTATCATCTCCTTTGGCAACTGGTGGCTCCATGCAACCATTTCGTTCCGGATATGCAGAGGAGCATTACTGAATCCGCAAAAGTACAAAAACAGCAATACAAATAATAATTTTTTTAATATTTTCATCTGACCTTATTGCTCTGCTATTTTTTCAGCTTTCGAGAATTCTTTCACAGCCTGCTGAAACTGGTTATCAATTTCGAGCAACGTTTTATACCAGCCTTCGCTTTTCCAGATATCGCGGGCAATATATGCCTTAAGCTGCATACGGATATAATCTTTATCTTTTTTAAGATCATTCCGACCCGGGTTTACTTTTTTATTTGTTGCAAATTTAATAAAATCATGGATTTCTTTTTTTGATAAATTAAATTTATTATTGAAATCATCAGGATGGTCTGCAAATTTTCTTTTTACCACATCTCCGTTAATATCCATATACTTTAGTATAAAAAGATAAAATAAATTGAAGCGCCTGAGTGAAACAAAATAATCTGTAAGCTTTGATGAGCTTACAAAATAATCAGGCATTATTCCGCCTCCGCCGTAAACCTTTCGGCCTCCTTTTGTCATAAATACCGGTTTAGTACTATCTTTTTCAATATTATGTTCAAAATTCAGCATATCGCTTTCGGTTCTTGTGTCAATATTTGTATAATATGCTTTCTTATTTTTATAATCTCTCTGAATCAGCCTGCCTGACGGCGTATAATATCTTGAAATAGTAAGCCTTAAGGCAGAATTGTCAGCCAGCATAAACTGCTTCTGCACAAGGCCTTTACCAAATGTAGTCTCGCCAATTATAAGACCGCGGTCCCAATCCTGAATCGCTCCCGCCACAATTTCACTAGCCGAAGCACTTCCTGAATTAACAAGCACTATTAGCGGTGTCTTTTCGTATGGATATGTTTTTGAAGCATGGAGTTCCTCATTAAACTCACTATTTCTACTTTTGGTATAAACAATCATCTTGTCGCCGGATAAGAACAGATCAGCAATCTGTACAGCCTGTTGCATATAACCACCGGGGTTATTCCTTAGATCAAGCACAAGCTTTTTCATTCCCTTTTTACTTAGTTCCCCGAGAGCGCTGATAATTTCATCCGTTGTTGTTTCCGCAAACCGTGAGACGCTTATATAACCAGTCTCTTTGTCGTACATAAAACAGGCATCTACGCTGTACAGCGGAATCTTATCTCTGGTAATAATATAATCATTAGTCCCGTTAACTCCCGGTCTGTAAATAGTGATTGTAACCTTTGTACCCGATGGCCCGCGCAATTTGTTTCTTACCTGCTCAATTGTAATTCCAATACTCGGTTTATCGTTTATCTTAACAATCCTGTCTCCTGCAAGAATACCGAGAGCTTCGCTTGGTCCGCCTGTAATTGGTGAAACTACTGTTATCGTATCATTAATCACCTGAAACTCAATTCCAATACCTTCAAAATTCCCCCTGAACTGTTCTTCGATATTTTCCATCTGTTTCTTTGGAATATAAACCGAATGCGGGTCAAGCGAATCAAGCATACCGTTTATTGCCGCATCAAGAAGCTTTCGTGAATCAATTTTATCGACATAATACTTATCCGTAAAACTGAGTATCTGTTCAAACTTGTTCAAACTTCCCTGTATGCCCTGCCCTGAACTAATTTTCTGATAAAGCATTCCAAGAATAATTCCGGCAGTTAAAATAGCAATTGCAAAGAACGGAGCCTTAAATTTATTTAACATAGTTCCTAAAACTCCGAATTATATTCTTAGATTCATTATCAGATATCCGGCAAAATAATTGTTCTGTAACAATTGCGGACGGCTGTTTTCATAAATAACCTTTGCCGAAAGGAAATAATTTCTCACCGGCTCAAAAACACCCGAGACTGACAATGTTCTGTAATCTTCCCTGATACCATCGAGAAATTTCACCTTAGTATCATCCCCTGCCCTGTAACCAACAAGCACATCGCCCCCCACATTCCTCCTAACATTACCATCAGGATTAAGTTCATTTGCGCCATGCCGCGTGTACGAAAATTCCAGCGCCAGCCTTACCCTGTAATGAGGATTATAATTGAAACCGACATTAAACACATCACTATTGGGTTGAAGCGGATCTGCTAAACTATAGCCTGAGCTGGTAAAGTTATTATCCAGTATTCTATGCGTATAAACGTACGGCTCAATTCTTAAATACTGAAATGTCAGATCAACCGGCAGAACATCATACAAACCCGATGAAAATATAGAAAAATTATAACATAGCTGATTACCATACCACCCTGTGCCAAGCTTGCCAAAATCAATGTCATCGATAAGAACTGTACCATAAAACTTAAGGGATTTTATAGAATTATTTGTAAAGTCAAAGAAAAGCATTGAATTATCACGATCCTGATTGGCATGTTCGGTACTTTTATAAAAGTTAAACGGATTAACATAAGCCGGATCAAACGAGCGTCTTGAATATACAATCAGTTCGCCCGCACCAAAAGTAATATCTTTGGATAAATTTACGCCAAGACGGTGATAACCAACATACTTATCACTAATCGTATTAATCTCTCCCTGCACCGGATCGTTTGAAATTTGCGAAACACCCAGCATTTTCCCATGAAAATATGAGAAACTAATTGCTTTATACTTCATATCGAATGACAAATAATCAAACGGCGGAGTATTTACATCGAGAATATTCTTAAAGCTGCTATAGCCGATTTTACGCTGGTCGCGCCCGAGCTTAAAACTAATTAAATCGAAGTCGGCAGTTATATATCCCTCCGAATTATCAAAATAATTTGTTGCCGTCAGCGCTTTTTTATCTCCGTTAAATTTATAATTAAATTTAAGCTCGTTTATATTTCTGGCAATACTCTTTTCTCCCTTAAAAAAAGCATTTGAACCTTTCATATAAAAACCAAATTTATTCAGTAATGTTCCCCTGATAACCCCGCCCCAGCGGATAAAACCCGCCGAAAAATTCTGCCCTGTTTCAGAATTATGATTAATAATAGATTCAAAATCGACCGGGATATTTATAAAAATCGCAGCTTTTGATGAATCCGCCAGATGGTAGAAATATTTCTCCTTTTCAGAAAAAAAATTGTAACCATCTGCCCCCAAAAGCGAGGCTGTATGATTTAATGTTCCATAAAGCTCGAATTCAAACTCGTTTTTCAGATCTTCGAGAATACCTTTGTCCACCTTATTAATTTCAGACTGCCTGCTTATAATTTCCTTTATATAAAAGGCAATTGCCTTCCTCGTTTTTGGTAGCTCAAAATTGTTATAATCAGCCAGAATATGCCTTGAATCCATTCTTTCAAGAAAATTATAGACCGGATGACTATACGGAACATATTCCGCCTGGGCGAACATAAAAGACGTAAGCAGAATAAAAAATAACGTAGTATAAATTATACTTATCTTATTTGTTCCCATTCCTGCGCCCGTGACTTATTTTTAAATAAAACATAAAATGAATTAACAAACCAGCTTTTCATTACGTTCATGTAACCATATTTGCGGTATCTGCGCGGCGATTCATAGACGCAAAGATTGCGGGCATAAAGTATCTCTCCTTTCTGCCGGATGCGCTTAAATAAATCAAAATCCTCGCCCGCCGCAAGCGTATCGTTATAGCCGTGAAACTGGTCGAATACATTTCTCCATACAATCTGACACTCGCCACGCCCCATTCCGAGTCCGATCAGATTCAGTAAATAGAAATAGTTATTAAGAAACCAGTGAAAATACCTGTCTTCAGGCAGTTCTTCATCCGGCGATATCTTAACACTGCATGTCATCCCAAGGTAACGGCTCATTATGAAGTGGCTGTTAATGTTCTGGAAAAATCCTTTAATATCAGGGATTTCAATATCGGCACCTAAAAATATAAGAACTTCTCCCGTGGAGAGTTTAACTCCCGAGTTTCTTCCCTCGGAGATATTCTGTCTGCGTTTTTCAGTATGCACGATAATTTTATCGGTAAACTTCCGCGCGATTTCAATCGTGCGGTCTATGCTACCCCCGTCAGAAATAATAAGTTCAGCGTCAAAATCATCAGTAATATGATTTTCACTTATCTGCTTTAACAGCCGGGGCAGAAGCTTCTCTTCATTTAACGTTGGAATTATAATGCTGTATCTCAATTTTTATCCCTTAAAAACAAAATAAAAGCTACGCGCTTCGGTGCTAATCATTATATGCTCCGGACTTATATTTATTAGTCCCGTACCCATGATTATCACTTCCTGGCAGATAATTATGGATTCACAGGCTGAATTATGCTTACTGCGGTTTAATCCTGATTTAGAAAATGGGAGATCCAAAGCTTTGAAGTCTGAACTTCTCATTGTTTTTAGGGATTAGAAAATATAGTTACTACTCAGCCAGCGAATAAATAATACAAAAGGTGAAACAAAGATGCAAAAAAAGAGCCGTAAACGCCAATTACAAATTAACAAAATTGAAATAACAACTATGCAGAATTTAACACCGGGCTGATCACAATCGTTAAAGGGAAATTTGCCGTACATCCCGGTCATTAACTGTCCCGGACTTTCACAAAAATAATGAAGTTATAAAGGATATTTTTTCAATTCATCTGTGGTAAGTGGCTTCTGAAGAATTCTTTTATCGCGGTCAAGCAGGAACAAAGTCGGCGTAGCATAGATAAAATAATCAGCGCATGTTTTGCTATCCCAGCCTTTCTGGTCCGAGAGGTTTAACATCTTAAGTCCGTTACGCCTTATAAATTCCGTCCAGTCCCCCCTTTTGTTATCCAGAGATATATATGCAATCTGAAGCTCCCCTGCTTTTCTGTTCTCATAGTATTTATTTATCTCCGGTAGCATTTCCTGGCAGTGAGGACACCAGGAAGCATAAAAAATCAGCAAAGTTTTCTCGGATTTAATCTTATATAAATCAATTATTTGTCCGGATGTATCCGGCAGCGCAAAGTTTGGAACTATAGCACCTGTTGGCAGATTTTTAGCCTGACTGATTCTTCGTTCTATCATCCCCTCAGTCTTTGAGTCAAGGCATATATCATCTTTTATAATATAATTACTAACGATATAATCAAGAGTCTTTTCCATGCCAAATCTCTTAAAACCATTAACCAGGTATTCTGTTAACTGCTGATAAACAATCTGGTTTACCTTTGCACGGCTTAAAACAGTATCAACTGCCCTGATGAATTCACCTTCAAGCTCATCTTTAGTTAACTTCGGATTGCGATAGTATGATAGATATTCAATTGCTTTGGACGTAAAAAGATCAGAATATATCAGTCCCCCATCCTGAAAATTTACATTATTCAAAGCATTCGCTATTAAGTAAAGAAACTGTTTGTCAGGCATAAGGTTCAGGTCCGTTACAGGAAGCCGGGCACTTTTTATATAACGCGCGATAAATGAATATGGCCGGCTTTGCGATGCAACATTAACAAACTGCTCATAGTCTTTCTGCAATTGCGCGGCTTTCTGCCTGGCTGACTGATAAAAATCATCGTCCCTGGGATAATTAGCTAAAATAACTTTCAGCAGTTCGGTCTTAGTTCTATAAGATTTGTTCAGTTTAATAAATTCATAATAGAGCTGGTTACTTTCAGAAGTTATAACATTCAGACTGTCAGGGCTGCCCGATTCGGCAGTCTCAATATTTACTGCTTCACCGTCATATAAGAAATCGGTTGCCTGTTTATTTGAAACTAGGAGCCGGTAGAAACCAGGATGGCGTTTAGTTTTATCAAAACTGAATCTGAAATAATCCTTTCGGACAGATTTTACTGAATCGATAAAAGCGGAATTTTCTCCCATCAGCGCATATAAAACTGCATCATCAGATTTAGAACCTTTTACAAAAACAGTTATATCCTGAGCATTCAGGCAGAAAGAGAACAATAAAACCAGAGATAGAATTATTTTCAAGATACACTCCCTCCATAATAAAATGTTGCTTCCAGGCAACGTTCTTAATTTCGTTATAAAAAAAAGCGGACAAAAAATCCATTATACTTACCTGACCCAATTCTTCAAACTTCGTCATTAAAAATTTTCCTGGTTCCTTCATAAAGTTCGAATTCAATAAGGCGGCAGTCAATCTGGCTGTTATAGAAAGGAATCCGGCGTTTGCTTCTTAGTCCTATTTTTTTTGCCAGATTAAAATTCCCGGTAAAAATGTAACCCATATAACCCTTGCAATTCTGCTTAAAAAAGTCTCCGATTGCTTTATAGACCGCTTCGAGTTTTGCTTCCTCTCCCAGACGTTCCCCGTATTCCGGATTAAGCATAACAACGCCGCCACCGTCAGGTATTTCAGTTTCGCGGAAATCACACTGTTGAAACTCGATTAAATGATCAACACCGGCTGTCTTGGCATTTTGAATAGCAGCATTTACCGCTCCCCTGCTAATATCTGTCGCGATGATTTTGCCGGAAAGTTTTCTCTGAGCTTTAAGTTTTGCCTCCTGTCTGACTTTTTTCCATACTGATTCATCAAAACCGGTAAGGTGCATAAACGCATAATTACTTCTAAGTAGTCCGGGAGCTTTATTTAAGGCAATAAGCGCGGCTTCAATGGCAAGCGTGCCACTGCCGCACATAGGATTTATAAAATTCCCATCGCCTTTCCATACCGAAGCCATTAGAACAGCGGAAGCAAGAGTTTCCTGCACAGGTGCCATAAAAGGAATTTTTCTGTAATTGCGCTTTGCCAGCGTAACGCCGGATGTATCAAAATAGACTGAACATATATTTTTTACCCAGTAAAAGAAAATCATAACTCCTTTACGCTCGCTGCCGGAATCAGGGCGCACGCCAAACTTCTCGCGGAAACGGTCAACTACGGCATCCTTAGCCTTCAGATTCGGGAAACGCGAATCATTTACTGATGCGTGCTCAACATGGGAAGATATACTTATATAAGCCGTCCTGCCAAAATATTTCTCCCACTCGACTGACTTTATTCCATCATATAAGTCATCAGGCTTTAACGCTGTAAATTCAGTTATAAAAAGTAATACACGGTGTCCGGTGCGGATATTAAGATTTAGCTTCATAATATCTTCCATCGAACCCCCGGTTTCCACGTAAGAATCTGTGGATTTAAGTATTGGATAACCGAGTGCCTGAACTTCCTGCTCAAGGTATGGAGAAATTCTCTGCGGGCAGCTGATTAATATTTTATTTATATCCGGAAAAATTGACATTAGACATCCTGTTTTATTTTCGAGAACCATTATTGAGCCGTTCATTATTATCGTACTGATAAACATGCGGGCATTCTTGTTTTATTATTTTGTTCTTACCTGCTCATGTCCCTGATTTGCAATGACTGCGAGCCTGAACTTCCCTTGGGATGACAGCGGTAGCATTCAGAACTTACCCAGCTGTACCCTGTTTTACCGCGATGCTTTGAGTCCATACTTGCTTTTGTATGCTCATGACAGTCTATGCACGAGAATACTTTATAATTAGTAACCACCGTATGACAGTCTCCGCAAGTACTCCATTCACTTTTATGTTTGCCTGAGTATATAGGGAAATACTGCCCGTCATGGTTAAATGTTGCGGGTTTCCATGCTGTTTTTGTATGGCACTGCAGGCATTCCTGCGGGAAAGCAAGCGACTTATGTGGCGGATTAGCAGTATTGTCATAACCTGTCTGATGACATCCGTAGCATGTATTTGGCATAGTGCTGTAATTCCCGTTGTGGCACCGGGCGCAGTCTGATGCAATGGCTGAATGTGCGCCGTCAATAACCCAGTAAGAACTATGTACCGGAAACTGAGCAGGCTTCCAGCCGGCATTTGTAGTGTGGCATGTCTGGCAGGTGGCTGATAACACAAGCTTTACATGGTTTGGATTTGTGGAATTTGTATAATTTGTTTTATGACAGTCATAACATACCTGAGTAGTCCCGCTAAAGCCGGAAGTATGACACTTTGAGCAGGTAACAGATACATGCGCTCCGGTCAATGGGAAGTTTGTCGTGGTATGATTAAAACCTGCTCCGGACCAGTCTGTTGTACTATGACACTGAGCGCATGTATGAGGATAACCTAAAGTGAGATGATCTTTTGCTTTGTCAAAATCCGGCTTATGACAACTGTAGCAGTCGCCTGTCAGTCCGGCGGTTGTTCCCTTATGACAGTCCGCGCAGACTTTGTTCAGATGAGCACCGGTTAATGCAAAGCCGGTTGTTGCATGTGAGAAGCCTGAAGGTTTCCATGCCGTTGTCGTATGACATTTTATACAGTCCTGCGATATACCCGCAGACGAATGATTCGGGTTTACTGCACCGGTATAATTATTCTGATGACAGCCCGAACATACTGTCGAAGTTCCCTTGTATCCACCTGCATGACATTTCAGACAAGTAAGATTTGTATGTGCTCCCGTCAGCGGGAAGTTTGTCGTGGTATGATTAAAACTTGCGCCTGACCAGTTTGTTGTGCTGTGGCAGTCAGCGCATGTATGAGGATAGCCCAGAGCCAGATGATCTTTTGCTTTGTCAAAATCCGGCTTATGACAACTGTAGCAGTCGCCTG
>JBAXDX010000052.1:0-20422 GCA_037140715.1 Ignavibacteria bacterium | reverse complement strand
TAATTAATGAAGCCGGCCAAAACCGGACTGTTAAGGCGGATGAGGCTATGCTTAACACTGTTCTGCGTAATCTTTTGTCAAATGCAGTAAAGTTTACCAGGTACAGTGGCAAAGTAATAGTCAGGGCAACAGAAGCAAAAAATAATATGGTGGAAATATCAGTAACCGACAGCGGTATCGGAATGTCAGAAGCTTTATCTCAAAAGTTATTTAGGGTGGACGAAAAAGTAGGACGTAAAGGCACGGACGGTGAATCCAGCACGGGTCTGGGGTTGTTGCTCTGTAAAGAATTTGTAGAAAAGCATGGCGGCAGAATCCGGGTGGAAAGCGAGAAGGGAAAGGGAAGTACTTTTTATTTTACGATTCCGGCAACAGGGTACGATGAATTTCCCTCTTAATCAGTTATGTTACGCAAAATTGTCAGAACTGTGATTTTTATGATTAACCATGATTCATTTTAATACTGACAGCGCTGTCATACAAGTCTGAATCACGGATTAAGACAAAGCAACTGATGATATGCGTTATCATAAAAATCATCATAATCAAATGAATCACAGTTCAGATGAATTTCGCGTAACATGAATACAAAAATAATTCGTGGAGAAATTTCTGCTTTTCCTTATTACCATCTGACAATAAAAGTGCAGGATTCCCCGCCTTTGGTTCTGCTTTCTTTTGTGGTATCTGTTATAACTTTTGGATATACGCCGGGATCTGCGAATTTTTTTGATACTGCTTCTATAATACCATAATCAAATTCTGATGGATAAGGATTTTTACAGAACATTTCTGCTTCATTGTCTGATACTTTTTTATACCTGTAAAATCCTATCTCGCCATTTCTATGATTCAGTTTATAGGCAATGTCAATTGAGGCTAATGCTGAATGGATATCATTGATATGTGGCGGGAATTTAGCTGATTCAGGTATGCTGTTTCCAATACTTCTTAGTGTGTGTTTTCCTACTTTTTCTGCTATTACCTTAAATGCATTTAACCATTTTTGCTGGGAATACCAGCCATTTTCTGTAACATTGTATAAACCGGCTTCTTCCAGTAGTCTGTTACCGACTGACTTCATAGCTCCCATTCCTTTAATTACTGCTAAAACTGTCTGCCCGTTTACTTCTACTTTTTCCGAATACGCTTTGAAGACACCCATTTTTCCTTCTCCTGTTGATTAATTATTATTAAATTATATCCATACCTTGACTTTACTCAATAGTACCAGCTTAGGTAATGGTGTTAGATTATTTCAATATCGTCTATAATTCCCGGCTTAAATTAAAATATTAATGAATTATAAGCAAATTAAAAACAAACAATTTAGATATTTAGAATTTTCCGGCATATTGAAGATGAAATCTCCGGCTTTCTATTTTATTTTAGAAATTATTCTTACCATTTCTTACCGTGACAGGAATAACAGGATATCCCGGTACTTCCGCCATTTAAATCACTTCCATGGCAGGATATACAATTTGTTGTCGGATTATTCAATCCCGTTTTATGCATTATACCATTTTTATTCACAGTATGATCAGAGGGAGAGTTTCCTGAGGGTGTGCTTCCTGATGGTGCGTTTGGAGATGAACAGGAACAAAACATAAATAAAGTAATTAAAAGAATGCTAGGATAAGTTTTTGTAATAATCAAAGAATTTTTGAACAATGTATTTTCTCCTTAATAAAGCTTGTAGTTAATTATTGATATTGAATTTAGCGTCATCAGTCTGAATTATTTATCTGAAATTTTCCATATAAACAACTTTCATCCAACAGCCCTCTGTCCAATAAATGACAATCATTATTTCTGTTATAAATTAGCAGTAAAATTAAATTATCAAATGCAGGTTCGTCAATGCAGAAGAACTATTTTCCATCGGTAACTTTTTCTATTGGTTTAACTTCAAACCTGACCGTCTTATCCCACGTCCTTTTTTCTTTCTTGATATATTCGCTGTATATAGCTTTGAGGACAATATAGATCCAGAGCTGACAGTATGAGAAGTAGCTTAGTACAATAAGTCCTGCGTTCTTAAAGCTTTCTTCTTCATCAAACGAAATTGCAAGTATAATTTCAAAAAGGAATAAAACAAAAGCCATTATCCACACATACGTATAAGGTCCGGGTAGAGAGATACTTACAAGATTAAGCGCGCTGACGATAAAAAGCAAATCCGAAATCAGGATTGCCACGAAGAAAATATAATACAGCGACAGGTTGTATAATAAATCGAAAGCGAGTCTCTTGTTCTTAAATTTTGGGATATGCTTAAAGAACTTTGCAATAACATAGTTATTGCCGCGTACCCAGCGCATCCTCTGCTTAATCCAGACTTTCCATTCCTGTGGTTCCTGTTCGTAAGTAATAGCGTAAGGGATGAATTTAATTTTATAGCCCTCTTCATAAATCCTGATACTTAATTCAGAATCTTCGGTTAAAGCCTCTTCGTCCCAGCCGTCAAGTCTGCTGATAAGCCAGTTCCACATAACGAAGTTTGTACCGGGCAGCGTTGCTATGTTGTGCATCTGCCAGCGTCCCGCCTGAAGCATCGACTGGAAGCTGAGCGTTTCTATATTGATAAATCTTGTCAGCAGGTTAGTATTTTTATTTACTGTCCTGAACTTACCGATAACGGCTCCAAGTTCTTTATTACTGATAAGCTGAATGACAAGATAACGCAGAGCGTTTGGGTCGGGCGTGTTATCGGCATCGTAAATTGCGATAACATCGGATTTGGCTGTTTTAATTCCAAGATTAAGCGTGCGGGACTTGCCTTTTCCGCCCTGTCCTTTTGGAATGTCATAGAGAACCACCCGCTTGTCAAGCGTGGCATAGCTCTCTATAATTGCCCTGGTTGAATCCGAAGAGCCGTCATTAATAACAATAATCTCCAGTTTATCTTTTGGATAATTAAGCCTGAGCATTGCTTCAATTGTTTTGCCGATAACTCTTTCTTCATTATGAGCGGGTATAAGAATAGAACAGGAGGGGAGTTCATATTCATTCTTATCAACCTCCCGTTTTTCTTTTAATGACGTAAGATAATTCTTATAGCCAAAGACGGTAAGAATAAACTGATACGCGATCATAAACCAAATCAGTATAACCGCCACAACGAATAAAAAGCTGAGATCTATTTCAAGTACTGACATATATATTTATTATTCCTTTTAACAACACGATGAATATTTCAGTTTTCGCTCAAATGATATTCATAATCATATCAAGCACATGTTTATTTTATTTAAATTTTCTCTTATAGATCTTTAGCGAGAAATACATCATAACAAGCATTGCAACGGCCAGCGAGCCAAAAATTGCAATGCCGAGCGATGACCATAAGCTCGTCAGACTGATGCCGTATGAGAAACTGCTTCCTGCTTTAAGCTCTACAAAGTGGCTTCCTGATGGAAGGAATATTGTGTAGCAGTCATTTCCTTTCATTACTGAGAACTGATAATCCTGCCCGTCAACCTTAACGTTCGATGGTTCACCACTTAAGGAAAGCAGAACACGGCTGTCGCCTTCATAAGCTAAACGGACAGTCTGCATTCCATAAGCGACCGAAAGAAGATTCGCTGATATGGATAGAACCCTGGTCTGAAGCTCATGAGCTGAGAAAGTATTTGTAATATTTTTATTGAGTTTTACAATATGTCTGCCCGCCGGAATCAGATATGTATTGTTCCGTGCCGAAGCGAGCGGATAACCGTCAAGCAAAATCTCTTTGATGTCGCCTGGCATCTTAAAAGAAAATGAATATGGAGAATTAATTTCATAACCGCTGGCTGTATTACTATAATTGACGCTGCTTGCAAGAGCGTAAGGCATAAAATATAAGTCCTGCGGATTAACACTTGACTCTGCATAAATTGTAAGTCTCGGTGCCCCGATTGAAGCCGCATTAACAAGGTGATAGCTTTCCGTTCCGGTTTGTATAAGAGTCGGGAATGGAGTAATAACATTTTTATCGCGGAAGTTCATAATATTAAGATCGAGCAGAAGCTTTGTGCTGTCGCCAATAATCGAAGCATATTTTTTACCGATTTCAATATAGCGCAACGGGTCAGTTGACCAGAGCGCCTGAGGATCTTCCACCTGAAGAAGGAAATGATTTTTCTTCTGAAGCTGGGTAATCTGGTTCATGTCAACTCCGAGAAACTCCCGCAGTTCAGGCGAACCATAGCTGTCCATCGCAGTTACAATTACCTGAAATCCTTTTTTCTTTGCGGATATTTCATCAAAAGCTACAAGTAAATAATTATATATTTTAGTCAGCTTGCTGACTCTGTAATCTGAGATGCTACTTCTTACAAATGCATTGGTTTTCCAGTAAAACCTTGAGCCGGGAGTAAATATTTTTTTAAGCTCGATGCCATATTTTTGTTTTACTTCTTTTTGTGCCGAAGGATGCATGGGCGTATAGAACCTGGGATTTTCAAATCCGCGTCCTGCTTCAAAATAAAGTTCCGCGAGATTAACCCCGTCCCAGTCGAAACTGTTTAGAAGTTTCTTAAATTCATAAGTCATTGCCTGCAGACAATTCGGATCTGTAAGAGCTACGGGGTATCTCCATGACGGACCAATCGGAACCATTTTAGAACTGACATCTTCATCAAGATAATTCTTTTCTCTCCACTCCGGATGGTCTGTCCAGAACTTAACGCTAACCTGAGGCGGTTCAATCCATGCGTAAACAAGAATACCGTTAGCGTGTGCAAGCTCGATTAATCGTTTATAATCGTATGAATATTTCGGATACTGATGCCAGCCTGAAACGTGAATAATCCTGATGCCCTGACGCACCCATTGTTTTATAAGGTTTTCAACGCTGATATTGTGGCGGAAACCGGGATCGAAATATACTTCCAAGTTGTCTCTCTTAACTATCGGTTTCTGCCGGAAGAATTTTCTGACGTATTCCATCAGGAAGGGATAGAGGCTGTAGCCCTGTTGCGTTGAAGGATCAAAGCGGGAAGCGAATGAAATTATTTTCCCCATTCCGTATTTCTTGCCGATGACAAGCGGGGAGCCTGACATTTCATCGCTCGCGAAAACCTCATAGATTTTTTCTATTTCAAATTTGTTTATCAGTTCTGCTTCTTTCCATGATATTCTTTCTTCAGGAAAAAATTTATCCTTGATTGAATGAACTCTTACCTGAGTCGTGCTGAATTTAATCCCGAATTCCTGCGCCAGTTCATTCTTTGTATCAGTAATAAGATTGCCACCGTTTTCTACGAAACTGGTAATAATATCATAGTCGCCTGGTTTAAGAGAATCGACAAACGCAAAGGGAACGATAAGAAGATTATAACCGGCAAGATTTATTTTCTCGCCGACAAATATCGTATCGACATTAATATTTACGCTTCTGAAAACAGAAGTAAGCGATGCCTGATCATTAAAAGCAGCGCCTTTGGCATAATGATTCCATAGAACTGCAACCTGGGCGCTCTGCCATTTTTCTTCAATATTGAATAGGCTGTTATATGTTTTTGAAGTCCAGTTCGTTAATTTCTCTAAGAAAGTCGGCTCATGTTCGATAAATTCTATCGGTTCAGCTTTGTAAAGTTCGCCTGGTGATAGTTCAATTTCCTTCTTTATGCTACCGGCAAGTTTATTATCCGATACTGTCTTTTTTAATACCTCGCCTTTTTCACTGAAATATGATTCGAACAGATACTGGTCATTAAGGGTAAGCGCAAGATTCTGACTTCCGGTAAGAATTGCTCTATCCTTTGTTTTAACCCAGTTTGTCTGGTCTTTTATATCGATATAGTTATATCCAAGAGCGCGTACGCCGTCCACTAATTCCTTTAGCAGATTAAGATCAAGGAAGGAATGAAAAAAACAAGCGGCAAAACCATCGCGAACATTTAGATTAACCTTAGCTCCTTTAATTATATTCTGTACATACACGCGGCTGGCTTCATAGTCTTTGTTAAGAGGAACATATCCAAGATTTTCAGGATAAATCTTTTGCCCGAATAAGTCCTTATTAATTATGTATGGGAAATACTGACTGTACTCGGAATTCTCAATGGCAAGTCTCTGTTCGATAGCGGAGCTGAAATACTTTCCAACAGTTTTATAGAGAAGAAATGAAGCGGCATAATGAGGCGTTTCCCACGCAACCGGATAAAGACCATTCTTCATAAATTCCTGAATGCCCGCTTCAATTTTCTTTCTTATGCCTTCTTCAGTTTCACCTTTAATCGGCTTGTCTGTATTTGAATCCCAGAATTCAAAATCAGCGGCCGTTATATCGTGATACTGATGAGTTGAACCATGCATCACAATTGATGCTCCGTTTTTAACCGCGTATTTCAAAGCATCGACAAGGTCCGGTTTATCGGACAGACTTAATCTTGTCCCGTCACCTGGATTAACATAAAATGGAATTACGCCAATAAGGAAAGGAATGCCGCGTTCTGAAAGTATATCGGCAACATCTCTGATTTTGTCAGGATCATCAGTTGCATTGATATCTTCAATTCTAAGAATAGCTGAATGCGATTCATTATGCTTTTCATTCAATATGTCATGAAGCATATCGGAAAATAACAGGTATCGGTCAGTTTCATTGGCATAAGAAAATGGCGAATCAGCAAAGTATAAAAGATTCTTCGACCTGACGATGTAAGGTGCTTCCTTTCTTTTCTTTGTCGAGTAAGCCGTTGCGACTACTTCAACATTTTTCTTATCGGCGACCTCTATATAATTGCACTTGGGCTCGCCTTTGGTAAAAGTTGTCTTATTAAATTTTACAATATCGTATTCAGTAGTCGAGTCAATTTTAGTAATACTAAAACCAAACTGCTCTTTGAATTTATATCTTTCGGCAAATTCAATCATACCGGTATTTAGCCAGATAACAGGTTTCTGAGTCTTTACAATATCATCCAGAAATTTTGCAGGCACCTGATTTCTTACATAAAAGCCGATGTAAAAAATGTAGTCATAATTGTTCATCTCTTTCGGCTTGTAATCGTTATCGCCCTTATAAGTTACTACTGTATTAAAGTGGCCGAGCAATGTTGCAAGCTGCCTTGCATCGCCGATTGCAAAACTCTTTAATTCAGAAGACCCCTGAACAACAATCAAAACTTTTTTTGTCTGCGACTGTCCAAAAGTGTGAATAGATGAAATTGAAAAAATAATTAGCAGTATTGATAAAAAGGCTGCGGGATGTTTTCTCATAATAGTTCTTTTCTTTGATAGTATATTTTTATTTAAATGTCGGGGAAAATTGTTTGTGTGCATTGTCCCGTGTCTGAAATGCGGGCAATGAATAATTCTTACGGGTTAAACTCTTTGACAACCACCTTTGATAATCCAAAATAATTTTTAATAATCTGAACCGTTCTCTTTGATGAAAGTCCATCGCCGTAAGGATTGACGGCAGATGCCATTTTCTTATACGCTTCCTTATCCTCAATTAATTTTTTCGCAGTTGCAAATATCTTTTTCTCATCAAGTCCTGTAAGCTTTACTGTTCCATATTTTACTGCTTCAGGGCGTTCGGTTACAGTTCTTAAAACAAGAATTGGAATACCAAAATGCGGAGCTTCTTCCTGCACGCCGCCTGAATCAGTAATCGCCAGGTATGATTTTGACAGTAAGTTAACAAAATCAGGATAATCAAGAGGTTCGATTAAGTGAACGTTACTTATATTGCCAAGAACAGGATAAACAATTTCCCTGACAAGCGGATTAAGATGAACAGGGAATATAAAATTTAAATCCGTGTAAATCTCTGCAAGTTTCCTGACCGCATTACATGCACCCTGCATTGGAGCGCCCCAGTTCTCGCGTCTGTGCATCGTGATAAGTACAATTTTCTTTTTCTGGCTGACCAGTTCATTAAGCTTTACAGTTGAAAATTTATATTTTTTATTTACTGCAATCTTAAGCGCATCAATAACCGTATTGCCTGTTACAAATACAGAAGCCGGATTAATATTTTCTTTCAGTAATGCTTTTTTTGCTGTTGATGTAGGTGCAAAATGAAGGTCGGCAATAGCACTGGTAAGTCGCCTGTTTATTTCTTCAGGGAAGGGATTAGCTTTATCATTTGTTCTTAAGCCGGCTTCAACATGACCAACCGGAATTTGCCTGTAAAAAGCGGCGAGGCTACCAACGAAGGTTGTTGTAGTATCACCCTGAACCAGAACCATGTCAGGCTTTTCTTTTTCAAATACTTTATCAAGCTCTTCAATTGTATTTTTTGTAATTGAAGCAAGCGTCTGCTTTGGCTGCATAATATTCAGATCGTAGTCAGGCTTGATATTAAAGACATCGAGCACCTGATCGAGCATCTGCCTGTGTTGCGCTGTTGCAACAGTCAGCAGTTCGAAATGTTTTGATTCTTTTTCAAGTTCTTTAATAACAGGAGCCATTTTAATTGTATCCGGCCTGGTTCCAAATATCACAGCTATTTTTTTCAATTCCCGAATCCTTATCTTTTGTAAAATTTAATATATGTTGTTTTCTTTTGCTAATAAAAAGCTTCTGCGAAAATACAGAATTATCTGCATATATTTAACTATAAACTGGGGATTAAAGATTTAAAGGTGTACGACAATTTTTCATAAGAGGGAAATTTGTCGTACACCCGGATTTAAGAATTTCCTGAGAAATTGGAATTATTATTGGGGAAAGGATGGTATGATTATCTTCACGCTGACTTTCTATTGTATTGAGGCGGTTATTCAATCGTCATAAAACAGTTATAATAAAGCATTATTTCAGGATACCCGCCTGAAACTACATAAGCAGCGCTGGCAACGCTTTGCATATTATATTTTGAATCAGGCAGTGCCACACAAAGTCCGATTCCGGCTGAGCGGAGAGCAATTATCCCATTTTCATTATTCTCAATACCCAGCACTTCATTAAATCTTGTTCTTGGAATGCCAAGCTTCAACAAAGCAATACTGTAGAGATCGCGGTGGGGTTTTAACCTGATATCGTTTATATCTCCCCGGGTAACAATGGCGTCAATTATGTTTTGCGGGTCAGTCAGTTTATCAAATATGAAATTCTTTTTATGGTCGGAAATTTTCCACAAGCGCACCTGAGTAGAAATCAGGTTCAATAATTCGGTGCCTATTACAGTTGATTCATATAAAGTATCCGAACTGACTATTGCAATACGTGCCGGGTCAGCTTCAAATTCTTTTGCCAGTCTGATAAGATTTCTCTTCACCTGTTCAATGTCTGAAATTCTGTAGTTCTGGCTGTCAGTTACTTTTAAGGAATTATTAATCTGGTCGAACAGCGTTTCAACTTCTTCACCGAGCCAGCCTTTTATTAAAGCGAAAAAGACAGCTACTTCTGCTATTGGTTCAACGAAGTATTCATCTTTTTCATTGAGTATTTCTTCAGCAAGATTATGACCTTCTCCAAGCTTTATAAGCTCAAGGATTTCAAAATAACGCTTATAAAAAATATCCTCGGCGGCTTTTACAGTATTACCAAAGCTATGGATATTCAAATTGCGTCCATACTTATGTAAGAAGTAATTGGTTATTACATTCGAGTTGTATTTTGTGAATTCTTTAAGAGCAGTATATTCGGCAAGCTTAGCATCATTGAGCATTTCACCGCAACCAAGAAGCTGGAGATTGTGCCGCGTTTGATCTTTCCTCTCCTGGTCGGGTCCAAGTATAAGAGTCCAGAGGACGCTGTGGAAATATGCTCTCTTAAAATAATCTATTTTAATAAAATTATGATAGCGCTGGATAAGATATTCAACCGGATTATTATGCTGTTCATCAAGAATATTTGGGATGTCGATAATTCTATCAAGCCCGCGCCACTGTTCAGTTTCAAATCTGCCGCTGACCTGCCTTACAACATATTCAAGCGCGTTCAGTTTAAGCCTGTTTGTTGAAATGGTGCATCCGTCAAGGTTAATCAAAACCGCGGATATATGTTTTTGCGTGGTCAGTATCTTTGGCGCAATCGGACAAAGTTCAAAGGCAGGGTATGAATCTGCCTGATTATTTATCACGGTAAATTCAAGACTCAGCTGACTTATAAGTTCGGAGGCTTCTTCGTTTGATACAAATCTCTTATTCATTGGATCCCCTGTTATATTAAAAAACATATCATATTATCGGCTATTATGTGTTTTTTATTAGCCGCGGTATCTGAATGTAAACGCAATATTTTATTCCATGCAGCAATGCGTTCGTGCATTATTTAACCTGGGATTCATATTTATCGACAAGGTTTTCAGAACTATCTTTTTTACCGGACAAATATGAATAAATAGCCGGAATGACAAACAAGGTTAAAACAGTTGAGAAAATAAGTCCTCCGATTACAGCAATTCCCATAGATACGCGGCTCTGTGAACCAGCTCCAAGAGCAAGCGCGATAGGAAGAGCACCTAGTATTGTGGCAAGGCTTGTCATTAAGATTGGGCGCAGACGTGATACTGATGCTTCTTTTACAGCTTCAATAACTGTCAGCCCCTGCTTCTTTCTTTGATTTGCAAACTCAACGATTAAAATGCCGTTCTTGGTTACAAGTCCAATGAGCATAATCTGCCCAATCTCACTGAAGATATTTAGCGTCTGATTAAAATACCAGAGGGATACAAATGCTCCCGCAATTGCAAGCGGCACGGTAAACATAATTATCAGCGGATCGCGGAAACTCTCGAACTGGGCGGCGAGCACAAGATAAATCAGTACAAGCGCCAGCAGAAATGTATATAGCAGACTCGAAGAACTTTCGGCAAAATCCTTAGAGGGACCCGATAGTGCTGTAGAGAAAGATTCATCAAGAACTTTTTTTGCAATATTATCCATTGCCTTTATACCCTGTCCCATAGTTTGCCCAGGAGCAAGATTTGCCGATACCGTAGCTGAAATGAATCTGTTGTAATGAAATCTCTGAGGCGGATTAATCTGTTCTTTTATATTGACAAGATTATCCAGCTGAATCAGTTTACCGTTGCTGTTCTTTACATAAAGAGACCTCAGGTCGAGCGGTTCGCTTCTTTCAGCTCTTTCTACCTGACCAATTACCTGATATTGTTTTCCGTTCATTTCGAAATAACCAAAACGCTGCCCGCTGAAAGTCGCCTGAAGAGTCTGTGCAATATCAGCGACAGAAACGCCGAGTGCACTTGCCTTATCGCGGTCAATGCTGACATCAAGCTCAGGTTTGTTGAATTTTAGGTTAACATCCACAACGCTGAACGCGGGGTCCTTTGACGCAGCTTCATAAAACTTAGGAAGTGTGCTTTGCAGTTTCTCAAAGTTGGGTGCCTGCAATACATACTGCACGGGCAGACCGCCGCGGCTTCCGCTAATGGTCTGTTCCTGAATAACAAGCGAGCGTGCGGTGCTGTATTGCTTTGAGATGGTTGAAATCTTATCATAAATCTTTTGCTGGGTGCGTTTGCGCTTGTCAGGATCAACAAGAGTAATACGAATACTTCCGCTGTTAACGCCACTCGATGATCCGAAGCCGGGAGCGGTAAAGGCAATTACTCCCTCATTCTCGGGTATTGAATCGGAAATTGTCTGAGCTAACTGATCCATATACTGATTCATAAACTCAAAGCTTGCTCCTTCGGGTGCGGTTGAATTGATTCTCAGGAAACTTCTGTCTTCAAGCGGCGAAAGTTCAGACTGAATTGCACCGCCGGCAAAATATATCATCACCGCAGAAGCAGCAATGATTACAAATACAAGCCATCTTCTGACTAAGAATTTCCCCAGCATTTTCTCATAAACATCGGTCATCCATACAAAGAACGGTTCTGTCTTTGCATAGAACCAGCTGTGTCTGGCATGAGGTCTTAACAGCTTTGCACTAAGCATCGGAGTCAGCGTCAGAGCAACAAATGCTGAAATGATAACCGAACCTGCTATAACAATACCAAATTCACGGAAGAGCCTGCCGGTAAGTCCCTGTAAAAATATAATTGGAAGAAATACGGCTGCAAGCGTAACCGTTGTTGAAACAATTGCAAAGAAAATTTCTGCCGAACCTTTAATGCCGGCTTCAACGGGGTGCATTCCTTTTTCAATCTTTGCGAATATATTCTCAAGCACCACGATAGCATCATCCACTACAAGCCCGATGGAAAGTACGATGCCGAGCAACGTCAGAACATTTATCGAAAAATTAAAAAGATACATGATAAAGAATGTTCCAACAAGTGAGATTGGAATTGCAATAACAGGGATAAGCGTTGTGCGCCAGTCACGGAAGAACGCAAAGATAATAAGAATAACCAGTCCGAAGGCGATGAAAACAGTCTCTCCAACTTCCTTAATGGAATTTCTGATAAATTTAGTATAGTCATAGCCGATGCCGACCTGAATATCGGCAGGCAGGTCTTTCTTTATTACATCGATTGCCTTATAAAATTCATCAGCTATTTCGATTTGATTTGAACCAGGCTGAGGCACAATGGCAAGTCCGACCATCGGAACTCCGTCACGCTTGACGATTGTCCGTTCATTCTCAGGACCGAATGCGGCAAGCCCGACATCCCTGAGCCTGACGACATTACCCGCTTCTTCCAGAAGTATCAGGTTATTGAAATCTTCAGCCGTTTTAAGGCGCCCGAGAGTTCTTACTGTAAGTTCGGTTGTCCCTCCCTCAATACGGCCTGACGGAAGTTCTATATTTTCTTTCGTCAGGACATTTTTTACATCAATTGCCGTAAGTTTATAAGCCGCCATTTTCTGTGGATCAAGCCAGAGGCGCATCGAGTATCGCCTTTCGCCCCAAATCTGTGCCTGACTAACGCCGGGGATTGTCTGGAGACGTTCTTTAAAAACATTCAACGCTATATCGCTTAGTTCAAGCAGGTCGCGCGTATCGCTTTTTATTGTAACAAGAATGATCGGGCTTGCATCAGCGTCCGCTTTGGAAACTACCGGCGGATCGGTATCAAGAGGTAGCGACTTTATAGCTCCTGAAGTTTTATCACGCACATCATTTGCCGCCGTTTCAAGGTCTGAACCTAAATTAAACTCAACAGTAATAGAACTGCGTCCCTCGCGGCTTACCGATGTTATCGACCTGATACCGGGTGCTCCGTTAATTGATTCTTCGAGAGGCTCGGTAATTTGCGATTCAATTACTTCAGCATTAGCGCCGGTGTAGCTCGTGCTGACTGTAATAACCGGCGGATCAACGCTGGGGTATTCCCTTACGCCAAGGTATGTGTAGCCGATAATACCAAAAAGAATAATCGCAACAGACATAACAATTGCGAGCACCGGTCGTTTTATACTTAATGAAGAAAGACTCATAATAATTTTTCTCTGACTGTATAATTAATCTTATTTATCGTTGCTTATTAAAACTATCTTAACCGGTACGCCCTGTTTAATCTGCATCAGGCCGGTAGTTATAACGGTATCTCCGATGCTTAAGCCTTTAGTTATTTGTATGGTCTTGTCTTTCCTGATACCAAGTTCAACAGGTTTTAACTGCGCTTTGCTGTTATTATTGACATAAACCCGTGCGCCCTTAATATCCTGCCAGAGAGCTTCGGTTGGAATCATTATTGCCTCCGGGATAGTCTGAAGAATAAGTTCTACTTTAGCAAAGGAACCAGGGCGAAGCCGGCTGTTACTGTTCTTTGTAATAGCGCGTATCTGAAGCGTGCGGCTTACCGGGTCAATCTTTGGTTCGATTGCATAAACTGAAGCCGAATACTTTTTGTTATCTCCCTGAATTGTAAACGTAACGGGGCTACCTGTCTTTATAAGATTTGAATATTTCTCAGGAATAGAAAAATCAATCTTCAGGAAGCTCAGGTTTTGGAGAGAAGCTACTTTTGTATCCGGTGAGATAAAACTGCCCTCGCTTACTGATTTAAGACCGATTGCACCGTCAAAAGGAGCGTGTATCTCGGTTTTGGTTATCTGTGCTTTAATAATCTGAATCTCTGCTTCCTGTATGTTAAGCTCATTAAGAACGTTATCATAAAGTTCCTGGCTGATGCCTTCGCGTTTAAGAAGCATTTTCTGCCGGTATTCTTTCTGCTCCGCAAGTTTTTTATAATATTCAGCCTTTACAAGCTACGCCTGAAGATCAGAGTCATTAATCTTTACAAGCAGGTCTCCCTTTTTAACATTTCCGCCTTCTCTAAAATAAATTTTGGTTATCTTACCTGAAACTTCACTCCGGATTTCCACTTCCTCATTAGCAAGCAGAGAACCGGTTGCCACTATATTATTCTCAAGTATTTCTGCTTTAACAATGCTGGCGTTAACGATGATGGCGGACTTCCCGCCACGTATTTCCGTTCTTGCAGCTCGCGCAGTTTCCGGAGTATCTCTCATTCTTGAAATAATAAGTAAAATAATTATCGCGCCTAAAAGCGCAGGTACTGCAATCTTTAAGTTCATTTTCATCTTTTCTTTTTATCCTTTTTGTCTGCCTTATTTATTAAATCCTGGTAAAGCCGGTCAATTTTACGCTGAAATATTTCCGCGCTGAAAAGTTTTGCTCTTTCAGATGAATGATACGAAAGGTTTTCACGAAGCAGTAAATTATTTATAAGTCCGGATATTTGTACGCTAAGAGTTTCGGGGTGTCCTTTGTCATAAGTCAGGCTTGTAACATCTTTAACGGCAATATCCTTCACTCCGTCCGAGAAGCAGACTATATTTGGGATGCCGACAGCCATCGCTTCGAGCAACGCGAGTCCGAACGCTTCGTTATGCGATGGGAATAGGAAGATATCGAACATAGAAAGAAGTTCCGGAATATCATTCCTGTATCCGGTAAAGATAATGTAATCTTCAAGATTATATTCCTTTACCTGGTTCCTCAGTCTGTTTTCAAAATCCTTTTCATTTTCCGATGAACCGCCGGCGATAATTATCTTAATATCAGGTTTCCCGTCAGAGAGCAGTCTTACAGCTTCAATAACATCGCTATGCCCTTTGCCAGGAGTAATTCGTCCGACCAGACCCAGAACAACTGTGGACGTGCCAATATTAAATTCTTCGCGAAGAGATGAAACATCCTTAATCCTGCGGTATTTCCCGAGATCAACAAAATTATTTATCACCGTGACTTTTTCACCGTCAATATTTGTTGTATCTATTGTGTTTTCCCTGATTACATTAGAGATGGCGATTACATGGTCGAGCCGTTTATATATCAGATTATGCAACGGGTCTTTCTTTGTTATTGCCGAACCTACATGCTTTGTCATAACAACCGGAGCCGGAAGCCTTAGCAGTTTAAGAGCGGGGACGATTATCCACAGGTCCTTCGATGCGTGCGTATGAATAATATCATAATGTCTGCCGGATAAATTCCCTGACATTTTCAAAATATTCACGGGTGTCTTCGCTGAATTCTTAAATAATATTCTATGTATCGGGAGTTCCCGTGTTATTTGTTCAATCGGACTCTCTTTTATACACGCCAGATGAGCGATATAACCTGATTCGATTAATAACTTCAGGCTGGAGACAGCAAACATCTCCATGCCTCCCCAGGAATTTGATAAACAGCTTACTAATATTTTCATAGTTCTGAGACAATTTAATCCAAGACATGGTTTAATATTACCAGGCGGAAATAATAATTTAACCGCGAAGACACATAGATATTAAATGCTTGAATTTTCTTTTGAGTGAATTAAAAATATGGCCTGGTACGGTAACTTACACCGATTTCATTTTCTACAAAAAGTCTGGCTTCCTCAGTATCGATGCTACTTAACCCGACTACGGTCATTACAACATTAGTATAATTCTTGGCTTTACGGGCAAAATCAAGCATCTCCGCGTGCATCTTAGGGGGGACTCTCATTAGTTTGCCATAAACTTCAGGGTTAACCGAGTTAAGGCTTATTGAGACTGAATCAATAAGACCTTTAAGTTCCGGAGTGATGTCGCGCTTATTAATAAAACTGCCATGACCGTTAGTATTCATCCGCGTTATGCCACCACTATCCTTTACGTATCTGGAAATTTCCTTAACCACATCCCACCTGACCGCAGGCTCGCCGTATCCGCAGAATACAATCTCTTTGTAGCGTTTCGGGTCGCCGATTTCCTTAATATAAACTGAAGCCGGCGGTTCTTCAGTTTTGCTCATTTTAAGATTATATCCCTTAATAACAGCATCACCTTTGCGGTCGCAGAAAACACAGTCTGCATTGCAGCGGTTTGTAACGTTTACGTAAAGCGAGCCGCCTGTTTCGTATGTAAATGTAAGCTCAGACTTCAGACCGATACCGAAGAATCTGAAAGCGTTGGAAGAAGTCAGGGCGGCTACATTTTCTACTGAAATACCCTGAATTTCGGCAATCTTTTCAGCTACAAGCCTGATATATGCCGGTTCGTTTCTTTGCCCGCGGCGCGGTACCGGAGTTAAAAACGGTGAGTCAGTTTCAAGCAGAAGATTTTCGACCTGTAAGTTCCTAAGCACTTGTCTTAAATTATCAGCTTTCTGGAATGTAATATTACCCGTGAATGAGAGAAAATGATTCATTGCCAAAAATTCCATGGCATCGGCAAGCGAACCTGAATAGCAATGAAACTGCGCTTTCAGGCATGTATCCTTATACGACCTGATTATTTTCATAATATCTTCGTCAGCCTCGCGGTTATGGATAATTACAGGAAGATTCAGCTTCAGGGCAAGCTCTATCTGCGCAGTAAAAGCTTTTTTTTGCGCATCTCTAGGGGAAAAATCGTAATAATAGTCCAATCCGGTCTCACCAATGGCAACAACTTTGTTATGAACGGCGAGTTGTTCGATATTATCAGGCAACGAGTCTGTCCACTCCTTCGTATCATGGGGGTGGATGCCGACTGAGGCATAAACAATATCATACTTGTCTGCCAGTTCCACAGCCTGTGCTGAACTGGCTAAATCAGTCCCCGGTACAATGATATAATCAACGCCGGCATCGCGGGCGCGGGCAATGACTTCGCTGACTTCTCCTTTAAAATTTGGATAAAACAGATGGGCGTGTGTATCTACAAACATCTTTTTCCCTTTTTATTTTCAGATAAGGGTTAATATATATATATTTTTGGAGACATTTCCATTTAATTTTCAGTTCCTGGTACAGAAAAAATCACTATTTCAGAAATATGCTGATTCAAAAATGATTTTTGAAGCGAACTGCATTCGTAGCTGTGTTCAAAAATGATTTTTAAGGTAAATCTGTCTCCGATTTTGCCTGAAAAATGATTTATAAGTCAGTTTCGGTTCAGATGTTGCTCCTGTGAAACCTCTGGAGAGTCATTTTTTCTTAAAACAGCACTAAAAACAGTACAAAAGCATTAAATCAGCCGATGCCGGGCTAAATATCCGGCAAGCAGCCTGCCGTCAATTAGTGTCAGAAGGTTATTTTTAATTACAGAATACCTACAGCATTCGGGCGCGAATATTCCGGCAGTTATTATGACTCCGTAACTAATATTGCTTTTTGAGCTTATAATACTGATAAAATTGTTCAGCATCTCTTCGGTTACCGTATCATTCAGGTCTGTCATTATCAATATATCCTCCTCTTTGCCGGAGATAGTCTTGGAGGCTGTCAGGACTGTTCTGTTATCATTCCCCGGGTAACTAATTGTGCTGATTCTGCAAAATCCCGTCTTAATAAGTAGCTGACTGATTACATCCATGATTTTATTAGAATCCATTTCACCCATAGTTATCATTACCTGATTCAGATTAATGACTGGTTCGGATGCGTTTGTTTCCGGAGCAGGCTGAACATCAAATAAGTCAAGCCATTCATTTATGGTTATCTGGTCTGCAACAAAAGAGGGGGCCAGGGTTTCGATGATAATTTTATTTAGTAATCCTTTATCCGGGAGCCACTGGTAAATCTTTTCTTCAATTACACCGGCAGTCCTGTAATACTGTATCTGTAAAGGGGCATTGTTAGTGCTGCAAACTTTATCTTCAGCCAGCCAGAGCGAAACCGGATTCCACCACTGGTCAAAATGGATGATATGGTTAAAATTTCCAAGGTCAAGCTTTTTATTGACAGCTTTTATATCGGCAAGGAAAGCGCAGACCCCGCTGTCTGTCCTGAAAGTATGACTTACCTGTTCTATGGCATTATCGTCCATGCCGGAGCGGCAGGTTACGAAGTTTATTTTATGTTCATGGAACATATCCTCGATTTTTTTTAAGCCGTATTTCTCGTATTGCGAGAAAATTACTATTTTTTGCTTCCTTTCAGATATGTGCCGGACTTCATCGAGCAACAGATCAGCCTTGAAGCTCAGACCATCGTTTGCAGAGAAGTTTAGCGTCTGCATTATTTCATGGAGTATTGCAAAGACCTGTGGGCGGATAATAAAGAGATTGTCCTTTTCAACCGATGAGTATAACCTGAGTTGTCCCTGTTCAAAGATGGTGTTATATTCTTTAAGCTGTTCACTGGTTGGTTCCAGCCATCTGTTTTGGTAAATTCTTTGCGGAACCTGTGTGTTAACCTCTTTACGAAGGCGTCTCAGGGTAAAGTTTCCAAAATTTATGGGTTTGTTCTGTACAAAGACGGAACTTTTCATAACTGTTTTGGATAAAAAATAGGAAATGACATTAGATTCAAAGCTTTTGACAGGACTGTTATCCAGTATCCAGAGGAAGCGAAGCCTGAGCCTGCCGAAAATTCTTTCGCGCTGATAACTTGTCAGCCTGAAAGACTGGTAGTTGTCGAGGATAACGGCGTTGAACTCCCTCAGGCGGCTGTAGTTAATTATCTCTTCAGCTTCATCGTTCAGGAGGTTATTATGGGAAATCAGATGAATGTCTGCCCGGGTATTCCATTGCCCGGTTCTTTTTGCCTTGTCTGAACTTAATCTGACAACCGATAACTCAGGAGCAAAGGTATCCAGATAACCCATCCAGCCTTCAGCGCCTGGTGAGAGTCTGTTTGTTCCGGCTTGTCCAATATCTGCCTGATTACAAACAATCAGCGTTGAACTGACTCCGCATTTTTTGTAGAGGTTCTTCAGGGCAAATACAGCCTGAATTATGTTCCCCAGTCCCTCTTCATCCGATAAAAGTGCGAATGAATTATTAATAAGCATATCAACGCCCTGATGCTGGAACTCATAGAGGTCGTTGGGGGATTGTTCGGGTATTTGTCTTTCGAAATCTGCCGGATTCTGCAACGATGGATAATAGACAGGGTCTTTATGTTTTGTGATTGTCTCAGGGAAATGGCTGATCTCATTTTCGTCCGGTTCTGTTAAGTTAACCATTTTGAGGAATATCTCATCGGGCGAAAGTTTTCCTCTTTGTGCCAACAATGATGTTTTTGCTTCCTTCAGAAGATTCCTGGAAATATCGGGAGCCTCATCCAGCGAGACCGGATAAACTATAAATCCGCTGCTTTTAATTTTAAGTCTGTGAGATGCAAAGGGTTTTATAATGCTGATTTCGTTCTTAAATTCAAGCTTGTACTGGTCGTATTTTTCTGTTTTACTTTCCATGTCAGGGAAAAGCTTTTTTATGTCGATTGCGCTTGTCCTGGTTACGGAATTTTCAAGCAGTTCCATCTCATAAGTCGGAACATAGATATCCAGCAGATTGAGCGAAGGCGGGGACTGATACAAAAAGAAGTCCGAAGTAGTTTTATCATTGATAAAACCGGAATCGTTACCGGCAGGCATCAGGTTTTGGCTTACGGCTTTCGCTGTGAATAAACAGTTAACAAGTATGTCCGTATTGAGCTGGCTGAAGGAGTCATAGAAAATAAACTCATGGCTACTGTCTATGTCTGGCAACTCCCATCTGAAAACGGAATTATCAGGGTAAATATTCTCATCAGTCATCAGGGATGCGTATTGCTCAGGAAGAAAAAATCCAGAAGACTGGACATCATCGTAAAGCAGGGCAGGGTTATTCTGCCAGCTAATCAGATAAGTTTCACTTTGCTGACTGTAAAAAATAATTTCATTTACTTCAGCTGGGGCAATTTCATGTTCATAATTAAACACCCTGGAGATAAGTGGCGTGAAACTATTGCTAAGGGGAAGCTTGTCTGATATTTTGCCTTGTACAAGGCTGAAGAATATCCTGTGGGAGCGTGCCACAGGCAGAATAAAAGGTTTTAGTTTTGTAGAACTTATTTTGAGCCAGCGGTTAAATGCTCTGCGCTGAAGAATCGCCATATCGTTCAGGCGGAAATTGAGCGTGAAGTTAGAAACATAATCCAGCCAGTCATCGAAGAAGTAGCCGCGGCTGATAAAGTCCGTTTCTTCGAAATTAAACGGCATGGCTTTATGTGCGGGTACTTTCAGCCAGTATTTCCACTGCAGTTCCTCCGGCTTTTGGAAAGGTTGTACTGATTCAGCTACTTTTGTTCTTAAGTCCTTAAGCATAGTTGCAAATTTTATAGTAAAATATTGATTGTCTCGTTAGAGGGACGATATGC
>JBAXDX010000051.1:0-20555 GCA_037140715.1 Ignavibacteria bacterium | reverse complement strand
GGGGTTTGCAGAGTTCACAAAGTTTAATGAATTACTGATTCACCGGATAAATGAACTCAGGGAGAAGCACTCATCAGCCAGAGAAAAGGGAAAAGACGATAAGACGGACAAACCCGCAAAAGGAGAAAACGAGCCTGAAGAAAACCGGGAAGAACTAAGAGAAAACGATGAACAGTTAAAGAAATATCAGAACATGCGAAGCGGGATTGAAGGGAAGTTAGGTCAGAGTAAGAACTTTTATGGTCTGAATCAGACATCTGCCTGGTTAGAGCAACAGACCGGCATAAGCCGGATCATGGCAGTCTTCACGGGTGTAAATCTGATAAGAGTTTTGACGGAGCTGAAACTCTTTATTTTTTGGCTTATCCGAAAATATCTTAGTAATGAACAAATGGTAGCATTAGCCGCCATATAAATGAAATAATACTTTTTCAGCATACTCTAATTATAGTTATGCTAGATGGCTCTGATACATTATTTCATAACCCGCTGAATGTGGTATAGTTTTCAGATAAGCACAAAAATAAGATTAATATTCATAGTTATATTGGGAAAACTCACTATCAGGGGCTGACAACCCTAAAATACTTTAAACCCAAATTCCCGCACGTGGCTAATAATGGACAATACACCCTTGTCCAAAGCTCAGAAAAAAACGTAAAAACTGTTACTTTACTAACCTTTTGTAAATCGTGGAATAGTCAGAAATATGGTATATTCTTTGTACCTAATGATAAAAAATAGAGCAAGATGAACAAGATAGTTTTACACACAGGTTTATTGGTATTCTTTATATCCATAATATTCTTCAGCCAGAAGAGTATGGCGCTCCAGGATATTTTTATACGTTCAATGGTAATATTTGTTGTTTTCACAATAATGTTTGGTATAATAGTGCTTTTATTTGTGAAATCAATAAATAAGACTTCGCTCTCAAAGGGGAAAAATTTTTCAGAAAACATCAATAGGGAATAGCAACCATGGATACTTCACTATTGTGGTCCAAATTTAAGCAATCAAATAACTCTGACCTTAAGCGTCAAATTATCATGAATTATACAAATTTGGTTCATTACGTAATTCATAATTCAAAGTTTATATCTATCAACATCGTTGATGACCGGGATTATTTTCAGTTTGGTATTGAGGGACTTAGCGAAGCAATAGACAGATTTGATCCTGATTACGGTACGAAGTTCGAAACATACGCGATTCAGCGTATCAGAGGCAAGATCATTGATGAGCTTAGAAAAATCCAAATCAAGCCACGCAGTTCTACGACTGGAGAAAATGATGTTGTTTATACAAATGTTTCCCTGAATAATTCCTTTGATGAAGAAGACAGCTATATGCTTTACGAAGTAATCCCTAATGATACGGAACAGCCTGATGAGACAATGTTTAAGAATGAAGCAAAGGAACTGTTGATCGTTGCTATGAAGGAACTCAATGAACGTGACAGGCTTGTATTGACATTATATTACTATGAAAACTTAAATTACAAAGAAATTGCTCAAGTGTTGAACATTACCGTATCGCGTATTTCTCAGATACATTCAAAAATAATTCATGATCTAAAACTCAAACTTGTAAAGCAATATGATTGAACTATCTCCCGAACTTCAGAAAAAGAGAGAGAAAAGCAAACTCGTGCTAGCACAGGTTTATAATTTGCCTGCTATTCCGCTTGTAATGATGGAAGTTACAAAACTGCTCAGCAATCCGATGACTAGCGCGGCTGAGCTGGGCAAGGTTGTAAGCAAGGATCAGGCATTAGTAACTAAGATCCTTACTGTAGCCAACTCACCGCTTTATGGACTGCCCAGAAGAGTTTCCACGATTGACTTCGCGATTATCATTCTGGGTTTTGAGCATATAAAAAATATTGTAATCGCTCTTTCTATGATGGAAGCCTTCAAGAACAAGAGCGACAAAAATCTTGATCAAAAACAATATTGGGTACATTCGATTATGACAGCCTCGGCAGCCAAAAGGATGGCAGATGATTTAGGATTCCATTTTACTGGAGAAGCTTTTACCGCTGGATTGTTACATGACTTGGGGATACCAATTATTCACAAATATTTTAATGCTGATTTTCTTAAAATATGCGAGGCTGTTAATGTAAGAGGAATTTCTTTCGATCAGGCACAAGAAGAGATTATGGGATTCAGGCATGAGGATATTGGCAATCAATTATCACAAAAGTGGAATCTGCCGGTCAACTTAAGCGATACAATACTTTATCATCATACGCCATCAAAGGCTGAACATAATAATAATCTGGTTTCGATTGTACATTTGGCAGACTATATGACTTCAAAATTAGTTATTGGAAATTTTTACTGGGATGATTTTTATAGCTTTGATATGAGTATATTAGAGAGCTTAAAGTTGGGCGATGAGGGTTACCTCGAAAAATTTATCAATGGCTACAGAGAGCTTTTTTTAAGCCAAATTAATTCGATACAAATCTAAAACAATAATTTTTCAAAAAATTAAAAGTTACAAGTATGGAACTAGAAATATTCAACAGGCAGGAAAAAAGAGAAAAAACGGAACTGGTTTTATCTAATGTTTATAACCTTCCTGCGATTCCATCGATTATGATGGAAATCTCCAGGCTTCTGGAAAAACCCAATACCACAACGGCAGAACTATCCAAGGTAATTGGTAAAGATCAGGGCATTGCTTCAAAAGTTCTTTCGATAGCAAATTCACCGCTTTACGGCTTACCGAGAAAAGTTTCAACCATTGATTTTGCTATTTTGATCATTGGCTATCAGGATATTAAGAATATTATTACAGCCTTATCAATGGTTGAATCCTTCAAGAATAAGACTGACAAAAATCTTAATCAGAAAGAGTTCTGGCTACATTCGCTCGTTACTGGTCTTGTCGCAAAGAAAATCGCAGAAGATCTTGGTTATAGAAGCGGTAGTGAAGCTTTCGTTGCAGGGCTTATCCACGATCTCGGAATCCCTGTTATTCATAAATATTTTCATACTAACTTTATTGTAATCTGTGAAAAAGTTGCTACGAATAATATCAGTTTTATGGAAGCAGAGTTTGATACCTTAGGTCTAAGCCATCAAGAAGTAGGTAGGTTTCTTGCAGCCAAGTGGAACCTCCCGCTTGCTTTATGCGATACAATACTTAACCATCACACACCACACATTGCGATGGAGAATAAAACACTAACCTCAATTACTCACATTGCTGATTATGCTACACAGAAACTTAAAATAGCAGATTTCTATTGGGACAATGAATATCTGTTTGACGAATCAGTTATCGAGATATTAAAGCTTGATGATATGGACAGAGTCGAAAAAATGGTTGAGGGTTACAGAAATTTATTAACACAGGAAGCTACTTCCTTAGGGATATAAAACGGTGAGATTGCTAAAGGATAAATCTAATAACTATGTTTCTTTCTACGAGTCATTACAATCTGATGGCGGTGAAGCTCCTGTCAGCGTAGTGCGCGGTGGAAGTGTTGCAAGTGAATCAGCCGCTGGTAACCTGCTTGAGAAATATTATTATATGGTACAGAACATTATGACATTTGAAAAGCAGATGTCTGCTTCTGAGGATATCTTTTCAGTCTCTACAATCTTTAGAACGACACTTAAGAGAATTATTCCTTTAAAGGAATCGAATCTTTTCTTTTTTAATGAGAATAAAAGCCAGTTGTTGCCGTTTGATAGTGAAATGGAAAGCGATTTTACACAAATGGTTAATAGTGTTTATAAGGAAGGTATGCTTGAATGGGTATTTGAAAATTTGAAACCTGCAGTTATTCCTGAAGTAAACAACTTTACTGTATCAGGTACAAAGTTAAATTATTTATTTTTCCCGATAATTGAAGATAAAAAAAAAAAAGGATTGTTATCAATATTATCAACATTGTCAAAGGCTGACTTTACTGATTTTGAAAGTCAGAGCATACAGATACTTCTTAGCGTATGTCTTGCAAAGACAGACAAGTTGGAGCTAAAGGATAAGCTAAACAAGACCTACAGCGAACTTCAGACATATCAGGCCAAGCTTTCTAATGATTTCAGACTTTCCGCTATTGGCGAACTTACTGAAGGGATAGTTGAAGATATCAAGTCGCCGCTTCAGGTAATATTAAGTTGCGCCGATATGATGGCTAAAGATGAGACAGACCAGATGGTAGCGTTCAGGGTTAAGGAGCAAGTAAAAAAAATTAACTATGTAGTTAACCGCCTCGTTAAGTTTTCAAGCATTAATGAAGAGAAGATAAAGATACATTCGTGCGGTGTTAACGAAATAGTTACAGAATACTACGACCTTACAAATAGTTCACTTGAAAACGCGAATATTGAATGTGTGCTTGATTTTGAAAAGGACCTTCCACCTATTCTTAGTCACCCGAGTTATATTTTTCAGCTATTAAGCAATATTTTTAGCATCATTAAAGCCAGTAGTCCAGACGGTGGTGGCATAATTATACAAACAAGAAGTGTGGCTGAAAGTATTGTAATAAAGGTAATAAACACAGCTCAGATTACACCATTGAACTCAAAGGAAAACTCACTTTCGAAATCGTTGGATTTAAACGTTCGAATTATAGGCAATATCATGAAGATACATGAAGGCTCGATCAAGATAGAATCATTTCAGAAAAATAGTTCTGTAATAGTTTTAAACTTCCCATTAAGGAGAAGATTCAGATGATAAAAATATGGAAAATTTTTGTTTTTATTGGCTTTATTTTGCCCTCAACTGGTTCTGTCATACTTGCTGAACAATTTTCTTTAGTGGCGATTGATTCGGTAAACATAAAAGCAATGCTTCAGAGCCAGATCATTCAGGCTAAAGAAGAAATGAAGAAGAATATGGTTGCCACGAAAAAGATGAGTCATACAGAGATTGTCCAAAATAATACATCGTTGAAATCAAATCCATCGAAAGCAGGACTGACAGATGACCTTTATCTGAAAATATTCTTATTCGTTGACGCTACATTGTCGGCTTTGTTATTTGTTCTATGGAGACGCAGAAAAGAAAATATTAATAAGGTTAGAAAATCGATTTTGAAGAATAACATAATGAAATTAAGGGAAGAGAAAGTCAAGCGCAAAAGTGATAAGACTTTGGATTCAAACAGGAAAATCTTAAGACTGGATCCTGCGTTCAGTTTTGAGAATGAAGGAGATCAGTTTATTAAGCATGCAAGAAAAATGTCTGTCTCGGTCGGAGAATTTCAACTGGCTGCAAGAATTAAATCCTATAAAACAGAAAGAGGATGATGCCAAGTGTTGGAAATATTACAGGATTTCAGCTTGATCAGCTAAAGCCGGCTGAGGGAACTCAAATTGGCAAACCTCTCCCTGCCAGTAATTCTGTTGTTGAAATTAATGTTCTTGGCAAATCTGATAGTGGCAACTATAGGCTCCTGATTGCGGGAAATTTTTTTCAGTCTAGTCTTCCTATCAACGTTCTCCCAGGTGAGATACTTTTAGCTAGGGTTATCGGAACCAATCCCTTTACTTTATCGCTTGGGAATCTTATGACAGCCAAAGGAATTACACAGGGCACAATTGCTATGCTGCTTTCAAAGCTGAATCTTGGGAAATCGGAGAATGCGGGAAAGCTCTTAAAAATATTGTTATCTTCTAAAAAGCCGGTAGTTAAGTCGAAGCTGGAAAAGTTGATTAACATGCTGGAAAATGAGAATATAAAACTTAATGATCAGCAACTGAATTTTTTAATGCAGGTTCTAGGCAGTACTGATACCAGCTATAAATATTTGAATAAGTCCTATGCAGGTCTTTTTCAGCATGAAATTGAAGACGTGCACAATGAGATTTTTGAATGCGTTAAAAACCTCAGTAACTCAAATATTCCAGATGGACTTCGTTCGCTGATAAATAAATCGCTTATCTTAAATCTGACAGATGAAGACGGAGTAGTTAATGCAATCGGGATTAAGGGGAAATCAAATCTTTCGGCTGATTTGACAAGCCTGTTAAATGAAATGGCTAATGATTCAAAAGTTAGTGAAGTAGTAAAGTCTAAAACTGAAATATTAAAAGATGCTCTTATAAGAAATAATCTTATTCGCGCGAATTACCAAAAGATAGGACTTTACTCTGAATTTATAATTTTATATACTGACAATAAGTTTGAACTATTCAAGTATCAGATTCATAAAAAAAATGATGGACAGTTTAGTACCAGTTTCGGATTCGAGCTTAATATGAAGCCTGAGCAACTTGGACAAATAACAATTGATGGATATTTATCGGGTAATAATCTGAATGTAGATTTTGAAGCCTCTGATGAAGTTCTAGGTTTTCTTGAAAGCGGTAAGGATAGTCTCGTGGAATCTCTGACAAAAGGAGTGAAGATAAATCCAAATATCAATTTCTGCCTGAAGACCAAGGGAGATAATTCGGCAGGTTCAAGAGATGGTCTGGGTATTAATGTCACAGTTTAAGTCCAAATACGTAAAGGGTGCAGTTGCTATCGGATATAAGGTGGACCAGGAACCTGCGCCGAAGATAATTGCAAAAGGTCAGGGCGAGTTAGCAAAGAAAATAATCAACATCGCCATTGAAAATAATATTTTAATTCAGGAAGATCCGTTGCTTTTTGAGTCGCTTTGTAGACTTGAAGTCGGCGATGAGATACCGGCTAAACTTTACCATGTGGTTGCAGAACTTCTGGCATACGTTTACAAGGTGAATAAAAAGAAAAAAAGGAGTTATATATGATAAAAGGGATTTATTATATTTCAAGAACACTCGAATCAAAATTCAAGAACATCGAAATTGTATCGAATAACCTTGCAAACATCAGCACAACCGGCTTTAAGCGTGAGCTTCCATTTGCAGAATTGGTCGCACGTTATTCTAACCAGTCAATCAAACAGCTGACTGATTATAGCCAAGGCAATTTGTTGCAGACCAGTAACCAATTGGATCTTGCAATTAACGGAAAAGGATTTTTTGCTGTTCAAGGTAAGAATGGCACAGAATATACAAGGAACGGTCGCTTCAAGATATCTGAAGAAGGTTATCTGGTTAATGAACAGGGTAATAAGGTGCTTGGTAAAAAAGGGGAGATAAACCTTCGTGAATTTAGTAGCGATCAGCTCCAGTTGCTTGGCATCTCGAAAAAAGGTGAAATAAAAGTCGGCACATCTGTAGTTGATGAACTACAGATAAGCACAGTTCACGATCCGTCTATGCTCGAAAGAAAAGGCGGACTTAATTTTGATTCGACCGAAGAATCGTTCCATGATGCTAATACTGAAGAATTTGAAATCCAGCAGGGCTGGCTCGAAGAGTCAAATTCAAATGCTATTACTGAAATGCACTCGATGATCGATATTAATAAAGATTATGAAACAGGACAAAAAATGATGAATTCTCTTGACACTTCGCTTGAAAAGGCAAACGAGATAGGAAGGGTTTAGTGATTAAGAATATCCGCCAGTAATATGGGAAGTTTCCATGTTTGCGCGTACTTTCATAATCGATTCTGAATTAAGAAAATCAATTCAAAGGAAAATAAAAAAAGAGGGAATATATGTCAACAAGAGCACTAAGAACCGCTGCTTCGGGTATGTATGCACAGCAGATAAATATTGAAACCATTTCGAATAATATTGCCAATATTAATACAACTGGTTTCAAGAAAAACAAGGCTGAATTCAAGGATATGATGTATCAGGAGGTATCTGTCAATCCTCAGTTCTCTTCGCAACAGACCCAGAAAGAACAAACGAACGTAAAGATACAAGTAGGTAATGGTGTTCAGCCAGCCTCGACTCAGAAGATATTCCTTCAGGGAGATCTTCAGGCTACGGGCAATCAGCTTGATGTGGCTATCCAGGGCGAAGGCTTTTTACAGGTAAGAAAATCTGATGGCGCAATGGCTTATACTCGCGATGGTGCTATAAAAGTGTCAGCCAACGGCACGCTTGTAACGGCTAACGGTTATGTGCTTGAACCAGGTATTACAGTAAATAATGATGTTTCAAGTATCTCAATCGGCAAAGACGGGAGTATCGAGGTAAAGGAATTAAATGGTAATCTGACTGTTGTGGGTAGTCTTGAACTCGTTAAATTCATGAACCCTGGCGGACTTACACCTGTTGGTGATAATCTATATATTGAAACTTCAGCTTCGGGCGTGCCGGTAACCGGTGCTCCGAGTTCAGCCGGTTTCGGCGAACTTCATCAGGGTTATATTGAAGCGTCAAACGTAGATATAGTTGAGGAAATGATTTCAATGATTACCGCGCAGAGAGCTTATGAAATCAACTCCAAGACTGTTAAAACAGTTGAGGATATGATGACGATGACTAATAACCTTAAGAGATAAGTATTTAGTTCTCAGTTTTTAATTTTATATAATCAGATTATTATCGGGAATAGATGAAAATATTGAGTCAAATATTATCCATAGGGTTCTGTCTGTTCTTTGTTTCGGGCGTAGTAAAGGGGACAGTTCCACTTAGAATGGAAGTTGAAAAATACCTTGAAGGTCAGCTTGTTGGGTATGAAAAAGTTGATTTTGAAATCGTGTCGGCTCCAAAAATCCAGCTGAATGAAAATATAAATATTGATTATGATCGCCAGTTCAAACTAACTGGCAATATGGCATACGTTCCTGTGAAAATTTCTCTGCCAGGCGGACTATCTACTCAGGCTCTGGTTTCAGTAAGGGTAAAATTATACAAAACAGTTCTCATAGCAAAAATAAATATCAGAACTGGTGGCTTGTTAAGGGATTATAATTTTCAACTTAAACAGGCTGATATTTCCCAGCTAAGAGGTAATGTAGTAAATGATACTTCAATGTTGATGGGTTCAAAAGCCAGATTCGGAATAAATGAAGGCGATATTCTTACAAAGGAAGCAATTCAGCCCTTACCTTTGATTAAGAGTGGAATGAGGGTGACGGCTTTTTATTCTACTGGTAATGTTACTGTTACCATGGGAGCATCTGCAAGACAAGATGGTTACCAAGGCGACCTAATCAGAATACTTACTCAGGATAAGAAACTTTTCAGGGCAAAGATAATTGATATTAACAGTGTAATTATTGAAGAGTAATATTATGAATAAGATAAAATTAACAGGCATTGTTTTTCTTGTATTTTTAGTAAACATGTTTGCTCAGGATATGAGAATGAATGCTGATCAGTCGCTTTTTTCTGACCAGAAAGCTTCCCGACTTGGCGATGCTGTAACTATTATTGTTATAGAATCATCTGTGGCCTCAAATAATGCGACTACAAGTTCGGGCAGAACAAGCAATATCGGGCTTAATAGTTCTGGTACGCTCAATGTTACCACTCTTCCTAGCGCTTCGCTTAATGTGGGTTCGAGTAATGCTTTTACTGGTAATGGTGCGACCAGAATGACGGGACTTATCAATACAAAGATAAGTGCCGCGGTTGATTCAGTTCTGGCTAACGGCAATCTTCATGTTAGCGGTAGTCGCAAAATCGTCATAAACGGCGAAGAGCAATTGATAAGGATTAAAGGAATTGTGAGAAATTCTGATATTTTAGCTGATAACTCAGTACTTTCCACTAATATTTCAGAAGCCGAGATAAATTTTGAGGGTACTGGCCTGATTAGTGATTCTCAGAAACCAGGCTGGATCACAAAATTTTTGCACTGGGTGTTCTAATAAATTTTGTAGTTTATCCTCACGTCCAGGCTTCTAAATCTATTAGTTGACTTCGAAATAGATAAATATGAATTTGGAACAAGCTATTGCGTTAAAGTCAGCGAAAGACTGGGGAATGATATGCCATGCGCCAATTTGAGATACTCTCATTCTGCGAAGAGGGAAGTTTCAAAAAATAATAACTATGATAATATACATATAGAATCATTTTTTTTTCTTCAGGCATTGAATCTATTGGGGAAATTTCGATGATTGCAATATAATCGCATTTTTAGGACACCGTGAAATGAAAAAAACATATTTATATATTTTAACATTTTTCCTTTTTTCGCAGACATTGTTCGGACAGAGATTAAAGGATATATCCTATTTTAAGGGTACAGGTTCTGACCAGGTCATTGGCTATGGACTTGTTGTTGGCCTTGCAGGTTCGGGGGATACATACCGTTCGCTATTTACCGTGCAGTCGATTTCAAGTATGCTTAAAAGATTTGGTATAACAGTACCTCAAACAGACCTTAAGACAAGAAACGTGGCGGCTGTAATGGTTACCAGTAAGTTGAAAGGAAACCTTAAAGAAAAAGCTGAGTTTGATGTAAACGTAGCTTCTATGGGTGATGCTTCAAGTCTTCAGGGTGGGGTGTTGCTTCTGACACCTTTATCAGGTCCGGATGGACAGGTTTATGCACTTGCTCAGGGACCTTTGTCAGTTGGAGGTTATGATATAAGTACTCCTTCAGGCGGACGAATTGCTAAGAATCATGCGCTTGCCGGGCGTATACCAGGAGGCGGAATATTAAACCGTTCTATTAACAATACTGATTTTTCAATAGAGAGTATAAGCATAATTTTAAAAGAGCCTGACTTTACTACATGTAATAATGTGGCTACAGCAATTAATACTAAAGTTGGTACTAATGTTGCGATAGCCATTGATGCTTCTGAAATTGTAGTGAAAGTTCCTATTGATAGACAGTCAAATTTAACAGCATTTCTTGCAGAGCTTGAGGGACTTCAGGTTCAGAGTGATGTAGTTGCAAAGGTTGTATTAAACGAGAGAACAGGTACTGTGGTATCGGGAAGTAACGTGAAGATACTTGCGGCCTCAATTACACATGGAAACCTGAATATAAATATCCGCTCGAATCCGCTTATTTCTCAGCCAAGTGGATTTTCGAATGGTCAGACTGTCCTATTTAACAATCTGGTTCCGACACAGGAAGAGGATTCTTCAAAAACGATAGCTATTAGTGGTGCTTCGACTGTTCAAGAGGTGGCCTCGGCTCTTAATAGTCTTAAAGTTGCTCCACGTGATATAATCGCGATATTCCAAGCACTAAAAGAAGCTGGTGCATTGGTTGCTGAATTAATAATCATGTAATGGTTTTATTATGGACTTAAAAATAACAAACGAAAGTAAGCATATAAGTAAGGTCTCTGATATACCAGAAAGATATACTCCCGATCAGAAAGTAAAAGTTGCCAAAGCCTCGAGAGACTTTGAAAGTCTGCTTACATCGATGATGTTTAAAAGTATGACAAAGAATACTAACGGAATGATGGGCGAAGACGGCTACGGTGGCGATGTGTTTGAGTCTATGTTTGAGAACGAATTATCATCATTTGCGACAAAGAAAAACTCGCTTGGCATTGCAAAGGAATTATACAAAAAGATTACAGGGGAGGATTTGCCTGTAGAAGAATCTATGAAATTGTCAGAAAAGTTAGGTAATTCAGCACCTGTAAAGAAAGAAACGAAGGCTCCCGTTAAGACCCCGGTAGATATCAGAACAGATAATACTCAGCCAGCTGTTTCTCCGAGTACAAGTTCGATAAACAGACTGAATAAATATGAAGGTATTATCAGTAATGCCTCAAAAGAATATGGTATTGACAGCAATATAATTAAGTCAGTAATACTGGCTGAATCAGCCGGAAACGAAAAGGCTCAGTCGGTTTCCAAGGCAAAAGGGTTAATGCAGCTGATGGATTCAACGGCAAGATCGATGGGTGTAAAAAATGTATGGGACCCAAAAGAAAATATACAAGGTGGAACTAAATATTTAGCTGATTTGCTTCGACAATATAAGGGGGATTTGAAGCTCGCTCTGGCGGCTTATAATGCAGGACCTGGGAATGTTGAAAAATACAAAGGTGTTCCTCCATTTCAAGAAACTAAAACTTATATAACTCGTGTAATGGGTTATCTGAATCATCTAAACGGATAAATTGACATGGGAACTAATGATTTACTGGAGAACTTGAAGCTACAGAGAGATAATTTGGAGAAATTCCAGGCGATACTTCAGGAAAAGCAACGCGCGCTTGTTAATTTTAACTATGAATTGCTCGAACAATCTACCCGTAAAGAGGAAAGAATGCTTGGTTCCATTCAACAGACCGAGAGAATTCGCCTGAGTATAATAAAAGGACTGAATGCAGAGTTTTCAATTGTTGATAATCCAGTTAAGATTATAAATTTTGTCAACTCAGCTAAAGGCAGAATAAACGGAGAATACCTGAAGGAGCTAATATTTCAGGAAAAGGCAATAAAAGAGCTGTTGCCTGAGATTGGAAAAATTAGTCAGCAGAACAAATACTTAATTGAAACCTCGAAAGCTTTTATCAGGGAGACGGTTAATTCGCTGATGAACGCAAAAAGATCAATTTTAGATAGAAGAATATAAGCCATGGGATTAAGCGGGGTATTTAATATAGCAAGCAGGAGTCTTGGTGTTTACCAGCAGGCATTAAATGTAACCTCCAATAATGTGGCCAACTCAAATAATGCTGATTATGCAAGACAAAAAGTCATATTAGGTTCGGAAATCACAAATGGAAGCGAATGGGGTACGGGTGTTAAAATTGAAGATGTTCAGCGGGTAAAAAATAATTTGCTCGATACACAGATACGTTCCTATAACGATAAATACTCGGATGCCAGTAAAAGAGCAGAAGTGCTTGGTCAAGTTGAAGCTCTTTATTCAGAACCATCTGATCAGGGTTTGTCAAGTCTTATTACTCAATTCTTTAATTCTTGGGACCAACTTGCTGTAACGCCAAATTCAACGTCATTGAGGAGTAATGTAGTTGAAGCTTCGAAGAGGATGACAACAAAAATTCAAAGTGCCTACGAGGGATTAACACAAATTAAAGATGATTTGCTTTCCCAGACTAATTTGAAGCTTCAGGAATTGAACACAACGCTTAAGAATGTTCAGACTTTAAATAAGCAGATTGCTAGTGCAAAGGCATCAAATCAGTCATCCAATACTCTGATGGATAGTCGGGACAAAGCAATAGATTCTTTAAGTACAATAGCTAATATTTCGGTTAATTATGATCAAAATGGTAGTGCAAATATTTCAATTGGGGGAGTATTTGCTGTTGACAGCTCTAGTTCTACCCAGTTCAAGGCTGTTAATGAAAATGGAAAGATAGTTATTTCTAATATGGAAGGGACATCCAGACCGGCATTAAAAGGTGGTGAATTATTTGCTCTCACAGATATGTACTCAAATACAATAACGGGTTATCAGACAGGTCTTGATACGATTGCTTCTACAATCATGACGCAGGTAAATCAGGTTCACAAGCAAGGTTATGATATGTCTGCTACAAGTGTAGCAACAATGCCAAATGGAGTAGATTTTTTCTCTGCTTATAGCAATGGGACACTACAGATAAATGAAAATATAGTGGGCAATACTTCAACTGGCAAACAAGCTGATCTAAACAAGATAGCCGTTTCAATCAGTAATCAGAATGGAAATGGTACTAATGCTATCAATATTGCTACTTTGGCAAATACTAAGGCAATAAATGGGCAGACGATAGGCGATTATTATTCAACAATGGTTACGGGAATCGGAACAGAAAAACAGTTAAGCGATCAAAATACTGCCTCGAATAAACTGGTTTTAGATCAGTTCAATGCCCAAAAAACTTCATATTCAGGCGTATCAATTGACGAGGAGATGACAAATGTAATTAAGTTTCAGCGGTCCTATGATGCATCGGCAAAACTAATCAAAGTGGCTGATGAATTATTACAAACCTTAATGCAGATGGTGTAATTTATGAGAATATCAGATACAATGTTGACAAACAGTTTTCTTTTGAATATGAACAATACAAAAGAACTGTTACAGACTACTCAGCGACAGATTGCTACAGGGAGCAAATTAAACAAGCCTTCAGATTCGCCAAGTGCCATGTCAAGGGCTCTGAGATTGCAGACCCAGATTTCCAATGGCGATATGTTTGTTCAAAATATTGCGAATAGCCGGGCATCTTTACAAACAACCGTCAGTACAATGGAATCTGTTCAAACTGAAGTTCAGAATATTTCAATTTTATTGACTAATGCAAATAATCCGGTAAATAAGGACAATTTGTCATCATTTGCAGATCGGATAGATATGAGTCTAAAATCGTTGCTTGATTTAGCAAACACACAGTTTGACGGCAAATATGTTTTCGGCGGAACTGATTTTACTACAAAGCCATACGACTTTAGTGCTACGACAGTACTTAATACCAGTACAAACCAACAGACTACACCTGTTATGCAGAATGTCAGTACGGATGGCATTCAGAATGTTAGGATAAGTACAAATATTATCCAAAAAGTTAATATTACTGGCTCTGAGCTTTTTGGCAATTTGCCATCGTCAAATGTAAATCCGCCGGTACCTGATGTTACTAAGACCGATATTTTTAATACTCTTGTAAGAGTAAGGGATGGTTTTAAAAATGGACAGAGAGCATCGGATGCTGATACAAAAATAATCAACGATTTTAACACGAAGGTTTTAGACAAGTTGACTACAGCCGGACAGGTTCAGAATAGAATGGATTTTACTACTGAACTGCTTAATAACCAGCAGGTTGAATTGAAAACCTTGTTGTCAAAGGATAAGGATGTTGATGTTGCTTCGGCTGTGATGAATCTACAGAACTACCAGTCTAATTTGGACCTTTCCTATAAAATGTCATCAATGATATTACCAAAGTCATTGTTGAATTATTTATAATGTTAAAAAAATTAGGTGGTATTAATGGGTTAATTATAGGGATTATAAGTATCTTTGGAGCTTATTTAATCGAAGGTGGTTCAGTTCGTGCTCTTTTTTTGATCCCGCCCATTGTGGTTGTCTTTGGTGGGACGTTTGCTAGTACGATTATTGGTTTTGGTTTTGAAAAATTCTGCAAGATTTTTACTTTGATGAAAATAGCGTATTTTAAGGAAAATTATGATATAACTACACTTATTAATACGATCATTGAGTTTTCAATTATTTCGAGGAAAGAGGGACTTCTTTCACTCGAAAAACAGCTTGATAAGCTGGTTTATGCTTTTCCAAAAAAAATGATTCGTCTTGTTGTAGATGGTACAAATGAAGAATCAATTCAAAATATTGCAAATACGGAAATGAAGGCTATGCAGGAAAGGCATTTTTCCTATATATTTATCTTCTCAAAAATGGGGGGGTATGCCCCAACGATGGGTATATTAGGAACCGTAATGGGATTGGTGATGACGCTTGCAAATGCAGGGGGTGATCCTAATAATTTAATTCATAGTATTGCCTCGGCGTTTATAGCCACACTTTGGGGCGTTTTGAGCGCAAATCTTATCTGGTTACCAATAGGCGATAAATTAAAACTGTGTCATTTAGAAGAAAAACATATGATGGAGATAGCTCTGGAGGGAGTATTGGCGCTCCAGAGCGGGGAGATACCTTCGGTAGTGAAAGCTCGTTTAGTAAGTATGCTACCGCAAAGCCAGCAAGAAAGCATAATGGATTCTTAGAGAATAGTGAGGCTTTTTTTAGTGAAGAAGGTGATAAGGACCGGTATTTAATTACGTATGCCGATCTTATCACACTTTTACTGGGGTTGTTTATTATCCTTTACGCTATTTCTAATGTAGACTTGACTAAGTATCAGAAAATGATGAGCGCAGTAAGTAGTGTTTTTGGCATTAGTGATCAAACGAATAGTCTTATAAATCTACCTGTCAAGCGGTTTGATATCAAGGCAAAGACCCCTGTTCATAGTCAGCTTAAAAATGAGTTGCAGAATACGATTAATAACAGCGGGCTTGAGAATTCGATAAAACTTGAGGAAAACGAAAGAGGAATAACTGTACATATTCTCGATGATATTCTCTTTTCTTCGGCTAGCGCGGATATTAATAGTAATTCAACTGATATATTAAAACGTCTGGCAACATTAATAAAAACATGGACAAATGATATTAGGGTTGAAGGTCATACCGACAATGTTCCTATCAGTTCTCTGGTTTATGCTTCGAACTGGCATCTATCGGTTTCAAGGGCTTTAAATACCGCGTATTATTTAATAAATAGTGAAGGGCTTTCTCCAGAAAAGGTTTCCATTGTTGGATTTTCGGAGTATAGACCAGTAGCTCCAAATACTACGCCTGAAGGTAGGCGTAACAATAGACGTGTCGACATTGTAATTTTGAAAAAATAATCATAAAAAAATGAAAATAACAACTGGTCAGTTTGGTGAAATTGAATTCGATGAAAGCATGCTCATTGAATTTAAAGATGGTATCATTGGCTTTGAGGAGTATAAAAAATATCTACTTATTAATTCCGGAGATGAGTTATTCTTATGGCTTACTTCGGTTGATGAGCCTGAAATTGTTTTCCCGCTTTGCTCAATACGGATTCTAATGGAAGAGTATCCTCAGTTTAATGATGGTGAAGCTTTCGGGATCGTAATGTTAAACCAGGATCCGCTTAAAATTACAATTAATCTTAAATCGCCTGTATATATAAATCAGGATGAAAAAAGTGGTTTTCAAAAAATTTTAGATGAAGATGACAGACCTATTGATTATATTTTATTCAAAGAAAATTAGGTAGGGGGCATATGTGTTAGTTTTGTCGAGAAAATTGGACGAGGAAATAAGGATTAATGCCGATATTATTGTAAAGATTGTGTCGATATCTGAAAATACTGTAAAACTTGGTATCATTGCGCCCAACAATGTTAAAATTCTGCGTAGTGAAGTTTATGAAAAAATTAAGGAAAATACAATTGCAGCCTCAGCAAGCAGTAAGCAAATAATAATAAAAGATATATTAAAATTTAAAGTAAACAAGATTAAAAAATGAACGAACAATCAGATAAGGTCAGGGTCTTGGTAGTTGATGATTCTGATATCATACGTCATGCACTTAAGACTTTTTTTGAAGATTACAACTTTGATGTAATGACATGTCTTGATGGTTTGGAAGGATTACAGAAAGCAGCAGAATTTAAACCGAATCTTATTTTTCTTGACCTAATGATGCCGAATTTTGACGGATTGAAGATGCTTCAGGTGGTAAAAGTACTTGATAATCTGAAACATATTCCAATTATTGTCATTAGTGCCAATACAGACAGACGAAATGTATTGGCCGCAATTGAAGGTGGGGCTGAAAGAGTATTATCCAAACCGCTTCAGAAAGAAATGATTATTAAGTATGTAAACGAAATTTTGGGAAGTGATGCTCTTTCTAAGTCCAAAAAGAAGAAGACAATCTCTGATAATGAGAAATTGGAAATTCAGAAAAACCTTATCAGTTTCTTTATTAATAGTTTCCCTGATAGAAAGCAACGGATGCAGTCAGCATTGGAAGCCAAAAATAATGGCACCCTTAAAATTGTAGTGCATGAATTAAGGGGTAATGGTGGAACTATTGGCTTTCAGGAGCTTACGGAGCTTAGCGGTGAGATAGAGGACCAATTAATTAAAGGTGATTTCGACTGGTCGTTTATTGGGAGCAAGTGTGAGCAGATATTCAATCTTGTACGTGAGATCGAAAGTATTAATTTAATACCAGGCAAACATTAATGTTCATTATTATAGGCTCAGTTGTTGTAATCGCTGGTGTGCTGATTGGTTTTATGATGGCTGGAGGTAATCCGTTGTTGCTTCTTCAGTGGTCGGAATTTATTACCATCGGGGGGGCGACCATAGGTAGTTTATTGATTACTGCCCCGCTTTCATTGATAAAGAAAATTATAGTAGCCATTCCTGCTGCAATTACATATAAGAGTAGCCATAAGTCTGACTACCTTGAGCTATTAAAGGCATTTAATGATCTTTTTCTTGTGGCACAGAGGGACGGACTTATTGCTATCGAAAAACATATTGAAAATCCTGATGCCAGCGATATTTTATCCCGTAACAAGAGATTTATTAATGACGGCGTTGCTAAAAGCTTTTTTTGCGATACAATGAAGGTTATGCTTAGTGGTGGTGTCCCTCCACATGAAATCGAAGCCCTTCTTGATACCGAAATTGAGACCTTTGAAATGGAACAAAAACCAGTAGCCGCTACTTTAGCAAAAACTGGTGACGCTCTTCCCGGACTCGGGATTGTTGCGGCTGTGCTTGGTATTATCGTTACAATGGGCGCTATTAATGACGGACCTGAAAAAGTAGGACATCACGTTGCTGCAGCTCTTGTCGGAACTTTCCTTGGCGTACTTGCTTCTTACGGTTTTGTCGGGCCTCTTGCCACAAATATTGAGCATAACCTTGAACATGCAATTAGAGACCTTGAAACTATTAAGGCTTGTATCGTGGCTTATGCCAAGGGAAACCCTCCTATTATTGCCGTTGAAATAGCGAGGAGAACCATTTTTTCGGATCATCGTCCAACATTTCAAGAATTAGAAAGCTATATCAGAGGGAAATAAATGGGCTTAGGCGAAGGTAGCGGACCGATAATTATTCAGAAGAAAAAGAAGGGGCACGCTGGCGGCCATGGCGGAGCCTGGAAAGTAGCTTATGCTGATTTTGTTACTGCAATGATGGCTTTGTTCATTGTGCTATGGATTCTTGGACAGAGCAAGGAAGTAAAGGAAACAGTATCGGGTTATTTTAAGGATCCTGCTGGTTTTAATATAAATAAAAGTAAGGGACTTATGAACGGTAAGGGTCCCTCGATAATGGATATGAATATTAAAGCACCAATTGATGTTAAGTCTGAAATGGAGTTTAAAGAAAGAGAGAAGGAAAAACTTGCCAAAATGGGCACGTCAATTATTCAGGAAATAAAGAATACACCAGAATTTAAGGGACTTGCCGATCAAATTCAGGTTCAGATTGTTGAAGAGGGATTAAAAATTGAAGTTGTCGATAGTTTTAAGGAAATATTTTTTGAGGTCGGAACCTCTGAACTCAAAGGAAAGGCAAAACATTTAATCGAGAAAATTGGGTTTGGTTTATCCAAACTGACAAATTCTGTTGTGGTTGAAGGCCATACGGATGCACGTCCTTATAGCGGAAACGGACTTGGTTATACTAACTTTGAACTTAGCGCTGAACGGGCAAATTCAGCCAGACGCGCACTAACATTTGGCGGTATGAACCAGAACCAGATTGATGAAGTGCGTGGCTATGCAGATACTCAGCTCAAAAATACCGAGGATCCTTATGATGTTAGAAATAGAAGAATTAGTATAATTGTAAAATATAGCGGAAAAAAAAATGGATAAACATATTATTATTGTTGAAGATGATCCGTTTACTCAGGAATTTTATAAATACCTCTTTTCCAAGACAAAATATAAGACCATTACAATGGAGGATGGCGATAAATTAATGGAAATATTGGCTGAGGATTTCGCTGGACTGGTTATTATGGACATTAACCTAAAGAATACTTATATGAAGGGGGAAAAGGTTGACGGCGTTATACTTTCCCGCTTTATTAAACAAAATGCAAGTTTATCCAAAGTCCCCGTCCTTCTTGTAACAGCTTACCAGAAAAATATTGGTCCGAATAACTACTTTGAAGAAAGTCTTGCTAATGATTATATTGTTAAGCCTATCCTTGACTATAACGATTTGCTTAATAAAGTAAATAACCTGATTATTAAACATTAAGGTGAATATGGATAAAGACAGGATTTTAATTGTCGAAGACGAGGAAGATACCCGGTTTATCCTTGAAAGGCTTCTGAGTAAGAATGATTATGAGGTAAAAGTAGCTAATAACGGTTTCGATGCCCTTAATATAATTGAACAATATATGCCAAAGGTCGTTGTTGCAGACTGGACTATGCCTGTAATGGACGGACTTGAACTGTGTAACATCATTAAGAAAAATGATAATTATAAACTAATCTATTTTATCCTGCTGACGGCCCGTGCTTCACTTAAAGACAGGGTTATGGGGCTTGATATCGGTGCTGATGACTTCCTCGTAAAGCCGATTGAGAACCAGGAACTTTTAGCCCGCATACGTTCAGGCATAAGAATCCATAACCTGCAGAATGAATTAAAAAGAATTGAGCATAATAAAGCATTGGTCGAAATGGCATGTACGCTCGGGCACCAGATTAATAATCCGTTAAGCAGTCTTATCATGTCTCTTAAAAGTCTTCAGGAAGAAGTACAATCGCCGAAAATAGATAAGTTCGAGGATGACTTCTATATTATAAATGAGTCTATCGAAAGAATAAAGCAATTTGTTCGGACTCTTGTTAATCTCGAAAACCCGGAAATCGTTAATTACACATTGGACAGCAAAATGCTTAAGATTAAGCAATGATCAATTGTCAAAAAATACAAGGAACAGGTATTTCTGTTACTTATCGCTATTGAAAACTTCATTTTCCTGTAATTGTTGCATTCCCTCAATACAATATCACTTTTATACTTTCAGTTGCAATATTCGCAGGAATAGATATGACATATATAGGAACAAATATAACCTAAAAAACTAAAATAAAAAAAATGAAAAGTGACTGAGATTGTATATATTTAAGTAACTTAAAACAAAAATATGTAACATCTCAATAAGTTAGGGCAGAGGATAAAATATAGCAGTTAAATATATTAG
>JBAXDX010000050.1:0-20731 GCA_037140715.1 Ignavibacteria bacterium | reverse complement strand
TTATTGCCGCAAGTTCCTTACGTGTTTTTTCAAGACCGGCTTCTATCTTTTTACGGCTGGTGATGTCATGATAATTTATCAGCACGCCATTAATTATGGAATCATTTATAAGACTTGTACCTGTAAGAGATATTGGTTTATAACTCCCGTCTTTACATTTATATCTGCATTCCACAGTTTTTGCCGGGTTATCCTTTTCAGGGAGAGTAAAGAATTCTTTTTGAATATGCTCTAAATCATCCGGATGAATCGTTAACCAGCCATTTGTGTCTGTAAGATCCTGAGGTTGCCATCCGAACCATTTCTCAATATTGGGGCTTATATATTTGAACATGCCATCTTTACCAATTATGCAGACTACATCTGAAATATTGGCAATCATTGAACTATATTTAGTTTCACTTTCTCTTAAATCCCGCGTTAATTCCCCTGCAAGCTGATTAGCTTTGATATTAGTATTAATGAGCAGCAGCAAAACGACAAATAATAAAATGCTGAAGCCTGTTCCGCCTGCCGCGGTTATCCATGCCTTACTGTAATCCGGACCCGTTTCGCCGGAGCCATATTGCGTAAACGACAAATACCATTGACATCCATTGAAGGGAACAGACGTTTGCAGAGAAAATACAGGATGAGATATTATATGCTTATTAGTTTCTTTCCGGCTGTCATAGAGAAGGGAGTTCCGGCTATGTGAAGGATTATCAAATATTTTCAGATGGATATGTTTTCGATTGGTTTCGCAACTGCCGGTAATCCCCGCCATCATGTCATTCATCCGGTAAGGCATGTAAGCCCATCCCTTAATGGCGTGCCGGCGTTCCTCAACAGTTTCAGTTGGCATACCTTTCTTATAAACAGGAACGACCATAAGAGTGCCCGCCTGGGTATCCTCATTTGTCTCCTGAACAAGGGTAACCTTCCCGGAAAGAGCCACGATATTATAATCCCTTGCTGTTTCCATAGCTTTTCTGCAGACCGGTTCAGAAAACATATCATGACCAAAAGCACGCAGATTTCTGCCTGAGAACGGCTCCAGATATATAATTGATGTGTATATTTCTCTTTTGCCCGCGGGTCTGACGGAATATTGCGGGAATCCTTCGCTTTGAATTTCCTTTTCATGCCGGGCTAACTGATCCTGGGGGATAATAATTGAATAACCGATTCCCTGAACTTCCGGAAGATTCTTCTCTATCATCTGATTCACATAAAAATTTCGCCATTCATCGCGGGTTATTTCATCTGAATTCATAAGGAAAGCAACTCCGCTCCGAAGCAGCTGGGCATGCGCATGAAGTCTTGCAGATATTTTATTGTTCAGGTCAGCACAGGCGAAATCAAACTCGGTTTTCGCTTTTGTTTCGATATCTTTTTTTAATAAGAGACTTACCGCAAGCGTCAGAATCAGCCCGCCTGTCAGTAAAGCCAAAGCCGGCCATATCCGCTTCCTTCCCGGCTTCCGGACAGACATGTTTCTAAAAGATGTTCTTATAGAATCAAAGAAAGAATCTGAGTGCATATTGTCGGAATCGCCGAATGGCATACTATCCTCCTGGTTTGAAAATTATAATATACCCTTAAACCGTAAGTCTAAATTGAGATAATGAAAGATAGTAATTTTCAGGACAACTTCCCCAAAAAAATAAATACCGCAGATTTAACAATTAAATTATTGTCCGGTTCTTCGTGCATATCGCGGGACTAAGATTCATTTCCTGCTGACTGAGCTGTCATATAAATCATGAGAATCACAGTTCAGATGAATGATTGTTGCGGGTTTTAGCACGTGATGCGGATTTATTTCTGCAATTTTCTCATGCTGTCCGTTTCCATTATTCCGATTTATATTATCTTTATTTTTTGATTCATCTTTATCTTTAATATCCTTGTAAACATATATTTCATTCTTATAATTGCGAAGTATTATCTTTTCATCGTCATGATGCAGAACATATTCCGGCAGGATTGGGATCTTGCCGCCACCGCCGGGAGCGTCTATAACAAAATAGGGTATAGCAAGTCCGCTTGTGTGTCCTCTTAATGTATCCATTATCTCTATGCCGGTTTTTATCGATGTCCTGAAATGATTTGCTCCCTTTGTTTCATCAGCCATATAAAGGTAATAAGGTTTTACTCTCATTCTAAGGAGTTTTTGCATCAGGTCTTTTATGGTTTCGGTATCATCGTTAATACCTTTCATCAGCACAGTCTGATTGCCTACCGGACAGCCTGAGTCGGCAAGCAACTGACACGCACGCGAACTTTCAGGGGTTATTTCCCACGGATGATTGAAGTGCGTATTTATATATATCGGATGATATTTCTTTAACATGCTGCAAAGCTTCGGAGTAATTCTCTGCGGCAGCACGCAGGGCATCTTGGTGCCGAGTCGAATGATTTCAACATGCGGTATTGCTCTTAGTCTTCGCAAGATTTTTTCGAGCATATAATCCGTCAGCATCAAAGGGTCCCCGCCGGACATGATTACGTCTCTTATTTCAGGGTGAGATTCAATATACTTAAAAGCGGATTCGAGTCCTTTCATCGAAATCTTATCCTGGTTACCGACCTTCCTTTTACGTGTACAGAAACGGCAGTACATTCCGCACTGGCTTGTAACAAGAAAAAGCACACGGTCGGGATAGCGGTGCGTGATGTTTGGAACAGGACTCATAGCGTCTTCATTGAGCGGGTCCTCGAAAGCGTCAAAGTCTTCGAGTTCCCTTTGGTCCGGGACGCACTGCCGCCATATAGGATCGCCGGGATATCTTATCAGGCTCAGGTAGTAAGGATTAATACGCGCCTGAAAGAATCTGTCAAGCTGCTGGGCTATACCCCGGTCTATCTTAAATTTTTCAACAAGCTGATCAACCGAATGAATACTATCCCTGAGCATTTGCTGCCATTGTTCCATTTTAAGTAATCCTTTATTTTTGTTGAAAGTACTTTCCAAAGATTATTAAACCATCATTAACTTTATAGAAGTTATCTATCTTCGCAACTATTGTATAAGCACTTTTTATATAAAAATTCCGTGTGGCTGTATAACTTTCCTTTGAAGAAGTTTCAGCCAGTAGCCAGCGTCCTTTATTTTCGATGACAATATCTTCGGCATGTTTAATCAGCAGGCTGCCGAGTCCTTTGCCCTGAGCATCGGGACTTACAACAATCCAGTAGAGGTCGAATACGCCGTCAGTTAAAGCTCTGCGTCCGGTGCAGTAATAGCCGGATACCGTACCATTTTCTTCATAGACGTATATAATATAATCTTCCTGTTCGGGTCTGTAAAGTGCCATATCAATTAACTCCATGGCAACGCTTACTTCAGAGGCATCAAACTGAATGACCTTCATAAGCATCTTTTCCAGATAGTTTCTGTCCGCAGGTTTTAATTTTCTAATCATTATCCCTTCTTTCAAGCGCAAAGCCTGTGATTGTATGCAGCAACCCGGCATAAGACATTCCCGCCGCCGCGGCTGCTCTTGCAAAACCGGCATCGGCAGACAGGTCGGGATTAGGATTTACTTCAATAACGTATGGAACGCCGCTCTTGCTCAGGCGCATATCAATCCTGGCGTAATCCCTGCAACACAGAAGGTCAAAGCACTTCAGAGCTATGGCTTCTACTTTTTCTTTTGTATCTTCGTCAATATCGGCAGGGCATACAGGATTAGTATATTTAAAATAAGTGCTTTCGGGCGACCATTTGCCTTCATAAGTAACAATCTTCGGAAGACCTTTGGGCAGTCCGGCAAAACTTATCTCTGAAACCGGCAGTATCCTGCCTCCAAGTACAGATACATTCAGTTCTCGGCCGCTGATATATTCCTCAATTAATACATCTTGTTTGTAAGTCTTAAATAAGAACGTGAGGCGTTCGGTTACTTCTGAAAATGAATCAGCTACCGAGAACTCGGAGATGCCGATTGATGCGTCTTCGTTAAGTAGTTTTAGTATAACCGGGGATTTCAGTATAAAATCTTCTTCCTTTAATTTCTCACAATAGCGGGCAATGTGAAAACCCGGAGTCTTAATGCCGAATGTGCTTAATATCTGTTTTGTTTTTGATTTATCGAGACATATAGTCAGGCTTACAGGAGTGCTGCCAGTATAATTTATGCCCATCAGTTCATATATGCCCGCGGCATAAGCTTCGTAGTGTGCTTTACCGTTTACTGATTCAACGAAATTGAGTATTGCATCAGGGGAGCATTTAGCTATTTCTGCAATTGTGTTTTCAACATCAGAACTGAAGACAATCGATTCTATATTCTCATAGTATAACCGGAGATGCGAGATGATGTCGCTGATACTATCTGAGATTTCGCTTTCCGAAAGGTCGATATTCTCTTCCACAGAATTTAGCTTCTTCCCTGTGTAGTTTGCATAAGCCTTAACGGGTTCGTTGTAGCAAACCAAAATTTTAGTTTTATTGCTCATATCAGTTTGTATCTTTTAGCTGAAGCATAAAGTACTTCGTTCAACATCTGAGTATAATCAAGCCCGTAAGCCCTTGCCGCCTTAGGGAAGCATGAGTTATCTTCGGGATTGGGCAGTATGCCCGGCAGAGGATTAACTTCGATTATAGCGGGTGCGCCGCTGCTGTCAAGCCTTATGTCAATACGGCTCCAGTCTTTGCATCTGAGAATGTTATAGGTTTTCAGCGCGATATCCTTAATTTTATCTTCAAGAGATTTGTCAATATCTGCCGGACAGGTAAATATTTCAAGAGGATGTTCGGGACTGTCAGCTATCCATTTAGCTTCATACGAATAAATCGGAGACATATTCTCCGGCAGTTCGCTAAAATTTATCTCAATAATCGGAAGAACAACGGCATCTGTGCCATTTCCTATGATAGCAACGGTAAATTCTCTGCCCGGAAGAAATTCTTCAATTAGTGATGGCTGATTATATGTCCCGGCATTCTTAAATACTGCCTCTTTAAGCTTATCCATCGATTCAATAAAAGATGAGTCGAAGATACCCTTGCTTGAACCTTCTCCGACTGGTTTTATAATCACCGGGAACTTCAGATTAAAGTTATCAGTATCGCTTAATGATGTAACGGTTATAAACTTCGCGTTATTGATGTTATAGTATGATAAAATTTCTTTCGTTCTCGATTTATCGAGGCATGTAGCTAATGTAAGCGGATCGGAGCCTGTATATGGAACGTTAAGCATATCAAGCATTGCGGGTATTTGCGCCTCGCGGCTTATGCCGTACATTCCTTCGGCAATATTAAAGACAATATCGGGATTAACAGCCTTTATTTTTTCAAATGCCTTATCATTTGCTTCAATTAAAGTTACGTTATGGTACTTTGCCAGCGCGTCTCTTACTGCGAAAATGGTATCAATCGAATCCCATTCAGCATATTTATCGTTAAAAACGGTGAGAATATTACCTTCAGGTTTAACATTAAATATGAGCGCGACATTCATGCGAATATTCTTTTCAAGAGATGTAATGGTTGCTCCTTAATGTATGTTTGAATAATAATCTGATACAGAATATTATTATTAATTACAGTAGATTCTAATATAAAACATTACGAAATACTTTTGTAAAAATAAAAAAAGTTAGAGTAAAAAAAAGCAATGTTATTCAATAATTACTGATATTTTTTCTATTAAAATTCTTAACAGCATTGGGGATAGGTAAAGGCAGAGGCAAAGATAAAGTAAGGCACACATAGATACCGGTGCTCTGCCTTTCCCCTTTAGAAATGGATACCGTGCAATGGATTATGACAGCACCAGGGCAACAGGCAGAACATCTTCGAAAGTTTCCCTTTCAGGATTTTTGCCATCGGGAGCAATGTACGGTAGCCCGGACATTCTAATTGCTCTATGGCAAATTCTTCAATGCTTGATTCGGTTATTCTATTCATATTTTTCCTTATCGCGGGTTAAAAGGATTGCACGGATCAGGGCAAAGGGGTTTCTTATATTTATTCTTCTTTTTTAAGCGGGGATTTATTTCAGATTTATCTGCGCTGTAACAGGGATCATAGTCCGGATGAATTTTGCGTAACATGAGTTAATCATATTCGCTTCAGGAAAAATGAGTATGATTAAGAGGGGAATTTGTTGTACACCCATAAATGAGGCACGATTTATACGCTTTAAGCCAGTTGATTTTAATGAAAAAAAATTATAATATTAGGCTGGCATTCGTTATAGAAAAGCGGGGTGCTGATATTTATCAAAACAACTAATAAGGTGAAGCAATGAAGGAAGCAGGGAACCTTAACGATGGTAAGAATAAAAATCTTTCATCAAATCCACAAAACAATGACAGTCATCAGTCCGTACTGTTTAATATGGTTAATCAGATACTTAGGCTTGAATGTCAGGCAAAAGAGATCGAAATTTCATCCCTTAAGAAGGAAAATAACCTGCTTAAAAGAAATTTTGAGAAATTCTCTAAAATTCTTTCTCATCTTTTGACACAAAGTGGAACAGACCCGTTGCTTTATGAACTATTGCCGGACGGAAAAGATGAAATCCGCGCTGAAAATACCATTTCAGGCTCAGAAATTATTAATTCCAGGAATAATAATGCAAATTCACCGGCTAATCATGACACGATGCCAGCTAATCATGACACAACGCCGGCTAATCATGACACGATGCCAGCTAATCATGACACAACGCCGGCTAATTATGACACGATGCCGGCTAATCATGACACAACACCGGCTAATTATGACACGATGCCGGCTAATCATGACACAACACCGGCTACTCGAGACACGACACCGGCTATTCGAGACACGACACCGGCTATTCGAGACACGACACCGGCTATTCGAGACACAACGCCGGCTAATCATGACACAACACCGGCTATTCGAGACACAACGCCGGCTAATCATGACACAACGCCGGCTTCCCCTGACACAACGAAGTCTGTCAATAGAATTCCTCAGAGTAAAATACCTATTCAGGAGAGACTCCCTGTTGATTTTGACATGGTTTATCTGGCGATTTTTCATAGAAATATAAAACATTCAAGTTATATTAAAAATGGCAGGTCTAAAATCCGTCCGTTAAAGTATGAAGCACGCACTACCAGAAGTATTCTTAAATGGCTGGATTCATGTTACAGGCTGGGGAACCTTGACGAACAGACAAACCGGATTGTCTCATTCTCTTTATTCATGGAAGTCAGGTCACTATTAAGCCAGAAGCATAATGTTGTTCTTTTTCCTATGAAAGTTACTGAAGTTCTGATGCGCTTTTACAGGAATAAAAGACTTACCCGCGATTTTTTGGATAACGATCTGGGTTATTCAAGATCGACCTGTTACAGATTAATGGAAACTTTAAGGCAGAATCAATGGGTAGAATTATATAATCCGAGGACGAGTGATGCTTTTTATTTTTCCAAGAAGGGGATACAGTTTGTTGAGGATATCCTGAACCCAATTCTAAAGGTATAAGGGGGAAAGCAACTATGTAAAATTTATGTTAATAGTTCCTGACCCACAGACGGGAAGAGAAACAGGCTTTAAAATAGAAAAGGGACTTACAGCGATTGTCTCGTCATAAATCCCTTAAAGCTCCGCGAGCAGGGCTCGAACCTGCAACCCTTCGGTTAACAGCCGAATGCTCCACCATTGAGCTATCGCGGAATCAAATTTGAGTTGCAAATATAAATATTAAACGGGCATTAGTCAAGAGTCCGCCTGAAAAAAAATGAAAGGAAGGGCTTGCCGCGTTCCACAGACTAAAAGAAGGCGATCCAAATTGTAAGCGACCGGATTTATTAGTATTTTGCAACAGCGTTTTGGAGAAAAGTGCTGTTTAATGAATGAAACTATGCTTTTTCCTTTTTATTTCCCGAAACTGACCTGGCTTAACCGATATTATTCTTCTTTGAGCATATTTATTTTATGCAAAAAACTACTGTAGATAACCAGCTCAAAAATGTTTCGCGGCTAAATTAGCGCTAACACACTATTTTTAACTTAAAATGGATAATGGAATATATAATTAATGATAAGTACAAGTAATCTGTCTCTTAGATTTGGAAAACGGATATTATTCGAAGAAGTTACTCTGAAATTTACTCCGGGTAACTGTTATGGAATTATCGGGGCTAATGGTTCAGGCAAATCAACTTTTATTAAAATCCTTTCGGGCGAAATTGAACAAAGCTCCGGCGATGTTATTATTACTCCGGGCGAAAGACTCGCGACTTTGAAGCAGAATCAATTTGAATATGACGAATGTCAGGTATTAAAAACTGTAATAATGGGGCATCAAAGGCTTTTTTCAATAATGGAAGAGAAGGATACTTTGTATGCGAAAACTGAATTCAGCGATGAGGACGGAATCAGAGTTGCCGAACTTGAAGGAGAATTTGCCGAGTTGTATGGCTGGGAGGCTGAATCAGAAGCCGCCGAGCTGCTGAACGGTTTAGGAATCAGCGATGATCGTCAGTCAAAACTGATGAAGGACCTATCGGGAAATGAGAAGGTAAAAGTCCTTTTGGCGCAGGCTCTGTTTGGCAATCCTGATATATTACTGCTGGATGAGCCGACAAATCATCTTGATATTATTTCAATTGGCTGGCTGGAAAATTTTCTTGAGAAATTTAAGAATACGGTAATTGTTATTTCGCACGACAGGCATTTTCTCAATCAGGTGTGCACGCACATCGCCGATATTGACTTTGGCAGGGTACAGATGTACACCGGCAATTATGATTTCTGGCTGGAGAGCAGTCAGCTTGCGGCAAAACAGGCAAAGGACGCTAATAAAAAGATAGAAGCAAAAAGAGCGGAGTTGCAGGAATTCATTTCCCGTTTCAGCGCTAACGCATCGAAATCCAAGCAGGCAACTTCGAGAAAAAAGCAGCTTGAGAACCTTACTCTTGAGGATATTAAACCCTCCTCGCGTAAAATGCCTTATATTGCTTTTAAGCCGGAACGGGAAGCCGGCAATAATTTGCTTGAAATTACAAACCTTACAAAATATTACGGCGAAGAAACTCTCCTGAATGATATTACATTCAAAATTGAGAAGGGCGATAAGATTGCGCTTGTGGGTCCTAATGATTTATTGAAAACTACTTTGTTTAATATTCTGATGGATAACGAGAAAGCAGATAAGGGCAGCTTTGTATGGGGGACTACAACTAAGGTTGCATATTTTCCAAAGGATAATGCGGAGTTTTTTAATGTTGATATAAATCTTATTGACTGGTTGCGTCAGTATTCGGCAGAGAAAGAGGAAACGTATATCAGAGGATTTCTTGGCAGAATGCTGTTTAGCGGTGAGGAAAGCTTAAAGAAAGCAAGCGTACTTTCCGGGGGCGAACGCGTGCGTTGTCTGCTGGCAAAAATGATGTTGTCCGGCGCAAATGTTCTTCTCCTGGATGAGCCGACTAATCATCTTGATCTGGAATCCATCTCTTCGCTAAATAACAGTCTTATCGATTTTCCGGGTACTGTGCTGTTTAGTTCGCATGATCATCAGTTCATACATACAATTGCGACAAGGATAATCGAAATTATACCGTCCGGGATTATTGACAGACGGATGACGTTTGATGAATACTTAAATGACGCGGGAATAAAGAAGATACATCTGGATGTATATCATGCGGCGGCAATAAATCTTTAGATATTTTAATTGTTGTCAAATAGTTATATAAAAGTCGCCCGGTTGAGCGGCTTTTTTTATTTTATACACTGTTGAAAATTTACTTCGCAACCGGCTTAAAACCATCGGGGATCCTGCCTAATCTTAACTCTTCGCTTAATCTCCCGGCTTTGTACATATCCTGAATAGCTTCTGCCATTCCTTCAGAGTCAACGCTTAAACAGCGGCTGGCTTCGGCTGTAAAAATAAACCGGGCTGGCAGGCTTTCGATATTTCCGTCAAAAGCAAGTCCTACAATTTCAAGGTTCTTATTTACGACAGGGCTACCTGAATTACCTCCGACAATATCATTTGTTGAAACGAAGCACATTGGAGTTTCAAGATTAAAATCTGCAGGCGGGTTTTTCCATCTTTCAGGCAAATCCCACGGAGCTTTCTTGTCGAATGAATAATACCTGTCATAAAGTCCATAAAAAGTAACCTTAGCCGGAGCTTTTGTGCCATTGTATTCATAACCGGAGACAACTCCGTCCGCGATTCTCAATGTAAAAGTTGCGTCAGGAGGGATTGATGTGCCGAATACATCGAAAAGAGCCTGGCCAAGCAGCTGGATATTCACGTCTTCTTTAGTTGTTATCTCTTTAACTGTTGATCTTAGTCCGGCAGCTTTGTCGGCAGTCCTGTTGACAAAGAAAATAAACGGGTCATCAGAGTTAATTATTTCCTGTCCGGTTTTTTGTATGAATACCTCTGCAGATTCTTTTGTAGAAAGAGCTGAATGACTTAAAGCGTACTGAACCGCTTCCGCGCCCTTCTTTCCGCCGAATAATTTTTGAACAAGTTCATTATCCTGTCCCAGGCTGTTGATTAAGTTATCCGCATAGCTCTTGAATATTTTGTCTGTGATATCCTTATCAAAGCTTTTTGGATAAAGATATTCAATCTTAACATCAGCCATTGTACCTGCTTTGGCGTTCGTAAGAATATCCCTTGCAATACCAAAATAAGCCGGCGATGTTTCAGATACTTCGTATAAAGAAAGTTCCTTTGAATACTTGCGGACTTCATTTCTTGATGTAGCGATTTCATCCCAGACCCTGTTATATTTAGCTTTCAGTTCCGGTCTGGCGCTGACCTTCGCCCTGAAGTTCTGTTCAAAATCCTTTTTACGTTTGATAAGCACAGGGTCATTTAGTCCCTTCAGAATACCGTTATACACTTTCTGTGAGTTTGAAAGAGAGAATAAGCGGTCAGCATATTTAGATTCCTTCTCCGGATGTTCCTTAATGATCTGAGAATATTCAACAACCATAGCATTTAAGGAAGTAAGTTTGGCAGGGACCGTAATATCCCTTTGATATTCGAGCTGTGCCACAGTATTTAAGCGGTTAGTGTTGCCAGGGTTTCCGATAACAAAAACCGGTTCACCTTCCGAAGCTCCTTTCAGGCTCCATTTATAGAAGTTATCTGATTTAAGCGGGTTTCCTTTTTCATCATATACTCTAAAGAAAGTACAGTCAAGGTTGTAGCGCGGATACGTAAAGTTATCATAATCGCCGCCGAAGAAGCCTGCCTGATTTTCAGGAGCAAAAACGAGGCGCACATCGTTGTATCTCTTATAGCCATAAAGAGAATATTCACCGCCGTTATAAAGAGTAATAACCGAGGTTTGGAGTCCGGTCTCTGTTTTATATTTTTCTTCAATTTCTTTTATTCTGGTGGCTTTGTTGCCGAGTTTTTCCTGATCTGTCTCGCCGGCATTTATAGCATCCTGAATATCTTTAGTAACATCCTTAATCAGCACAAGCTGATCAACAAAAAGCCCTGGTACCGGTCTTTCATCAGCCGGAGTCTGCGCCCAGAACCCGGTTTTATGAAGGTCTTCGCCCTCATTTGTTACCTGAGTTACGCTTACACGTCCGCAATGATGGTTAGTCATAACAAGTCCGTCTTCGCTGACAAACGAAGCTGAGCAATAGCCGGCAAATCTTAACGCAGATTTCCTTGCCTTATCAAACCATTCGCCCGAAGGAGCGAATCCATAGGCTTCTCTGAAATATTCAACCGGAGGATTGTCAAATGTCCACATTTTACCGGTATCAAACCTCTGAGCCTTTATCGTGTCAGGGTTAACTCCATAGATAGTAGAGTCTTTAGAGCTTACCCGCGTGCCTGTTGAACAGCCGGAAAAAAAAACGAAAACCAGCAGACAAGTACTAAAAGCTTTTGCATTGGGAACATTGAGCATAAGGGGTCCTTGATTAAAAATTATTAATTTCAAACATACAAAGATAACCATTCTGTCTCGTAATTCAATCCGGTTTCGAAAAACAGAGATCCCGATATTTTCAGATACAGGAGGATTTATCTTTCCCGGCATGTTTATTTTTTTTGTCCGGGAAGTTTCTTCTAACTTAAAAAAGGCTTATTTTTAATTGTTTTATTATTAAACCATAAATTTTAAATCAGGAGATATAATGGATAGAATTCCATGCTTTAAAGCTTACGATATCAGAGGCAAAATCGGCTCTGAATTAAACAAGGAGCTTGCTTACAATATTGGGCGGGCTTATACAAAATTACTCGGGCTTAAAACCATAGTCATCGGTCATGATATAAGGAGCAGTTCTGAAGAACTTTCAGAAGCTCTTGTAGCGGGACTTACCGACAGCGGTGTCAATGTAATTGATATCGGACTTTGCGGCACCGAGATGATATACTTCGCGACTCCGTTTTTAGATTGTGATGGCGGTATTATGATTACAGCAAGTCATAATCCTCCGGAATATAACGGAATGAAGTTTGTGAAAAGAGGGTCGGTTCCGGTCGGGTATGATTCGGGCTTAAATCAGGTTGAAAAGCTAATCCTTGCAAAAAATTTTATTCCCGTAAGCGATAAAAAAGGGAGCATTACAAATAAAGATATTATGCAGGAATTTATTAACAATCTTAAAAAGTTCTATGATAAAGATAAAATCAAACCGTTAAGCGTAGTTGTAAACGGAGGCAATGGCTGCGTTGGTCCCGCTCTTGATGCAATTGAACCGGACTTGCCGGTTAAGATGATAAAAGTATTTACCAATCCGGACGGCAGTTTCCCGAACGGAGTGCCTAATCCACTGCTCATTGAAAACAGACAACCCACGCTTGAGGCGGTACTAGAAAACAGAGCAGATCTTGGCGTTGCGTGGGACGGAGATTATGACAGGTGCTTTTTCTTTGATGAAAAGGGAAATTTTATTGAAGGATATTATATAGTTGGTCTGCTTGCCAAATCTATTCTTAAGAAAAACCCCGGAGAAAAAATAGTTCATGACCCGCGCCTCGTCTGGAATACGGTTGAGATAGTTAACCAAAACGGCGGCATTGCCGTACAGTCTGTAAGCGGTCATGCTTACGTTAAGGAGAAGATGCGCGAAGTCAACGCGATTTATGGTGGCGAAATGTCAGCTCATCATTACTTCCGCGATAATTCTTACTCGGACAGTGGTATGATCCCATTTCTTCTTGTAATGCAGTTAATCTCAGAGGAAGATAAGCCACTTTCGCAGCTTGTTGAAGAAATGGTTAAAGATTATCCATGTTCAGGCGAAATTAATACTACAACTGAAGACCCTGCGGCAAAAATAAAGCAGCTTGACTCCCTTTATACCGGCGGAAAGAGGGAATATGTGGATGGTCTTAGCGTTGAATATGCCGACTGGAGATTTAATGTCAGAATGTCTAACACCGAGCCTGTTCTCCGCCTGAATGTGGAAAGCAGGCATAGCATAAAGCTCATGGAAGAGAAGACCGAAGAACTGCTAAAAGTAATCCGTTAATATATTTTTAAAAAATTATAAATCTACGGAACCAGCAGATATTTTATGCATCTAATAATCTAAATAATGAAAAAACTGGAGACTGGAATGGGGTATGACAACAAAAAGGATATTGATATAAACAAAATACTTCACAATAAGCTGAAAGGAATCTCGATTGATGCGATAGAAGCAGGTATCTCGAAGGCTGTCAGCGAACTGGTAGGCGAAGATTATAAGTGTAGCATCAATAACATTAAGTTCTCGATGTTCAGCGGAGCCGAACTTAATCTTAAGGTTGAGTTGTCGCTGAAGTCTGATGAAGATCAAATTTGATATTTCTTAAACTGTGAGTTTAGAGCGGTAAGTCCGGAATGATTTACCGCTCTTTTTTATAGAATCTCTTTCAGGGCTGATACAACGGAGTCAATTTCCTCTTTAGTGTTATAGAAGTGAGGCGAAAACCTTACTACATCCCCTCTGACCGCGCCAATGATATTCCGTTGTTTTAATTTCTCGTAAATCTCTTCAGCTTTATCCGAATGAAAACTTACAATACCGGACAAAATTTCCCTTTCTCCACCTTTTAGTATTGGAGTTATCCCGCTCTCAGAAAGCTTGTTAATAAAATACTCTGAATTATCAAGTATGGTTTTTTCGATATTATCATGCCCCATGGATTCCATAAAGCCGAGCGTTACGTTAAGAGCGGCAATGCCAATTGCATTTACTGTACCGTTCTGAAACCGCGTCGCGTCCTCTCTTAGTGCAAGCTTATAATCAAGCAGATTCCACGCATCCTCAACCGAAGTCCAGCCAACGAATTTTGGGTTAAGCTTCTCCTGAAGCTCTTTTGCAACAAAGATAAACGCCAGTCCCTGCATCGACATGAGCCACTTCTGAGTTCCTGAGGCAAGAAAGTCGATTTTCATTCTTTCAACATCTTCTCTCATTGCTCCCAAAGCCTGAATTGAATCAACGCAAAAGATAATGCCTTTACTGCGACACAGTTCGCCTATCCTTGCAATGTCCGACCGGTAACCGGAAAGAAACTGGACATGGCTGATTGAAATCAGTCTCGTCTTTGGAGTAACAGCTTTTTCAATATCCTCAAATTTTATGATCCCATTACCCGACTTAACAAAATCTGCCTCAACGCCATATTGTTTAAGATTCAGGAAGGGATAAATATTTGAAGGAAATTCTATATCATTTAGAATAAGCCTGTCGCCTGACTTCCAGTCAACTGCCTGAGCCAGCACATTCAGCCCGTTCGATGTATTATCGACAAAAGCCAGCCTGTCCGGAGTTGTATTAATAAGCGAAGCCAGTCTGTTCTTCGCACTATTTACAATTTTCAGAAATGAAAAATAGTTTTCTATTTCTGTTTCGCTTCTTACATACAAATAATTATGAAGCTCATCGACCACAAGACTGGAAAGAGGGCTAATCGTTGCATGGTTCATGTATATCCTGCCTGATTTAAGGTAAGGATAATAGTTCCCTGATTCTGATATTTTCAAAGGTACTCCTTTCTAAAGAAGATGCTGTTTTCTCCCTGAGAGGAAATGGCATAAAATTAAAACATAATCACATAAAATGTATGGATGCCGGATTTAGTCAAAGAAATCATGTGCCCGTGCTGTTAGTAATCATGTTAGGCAAAATTCATTCTAGTTGGGTTCCGGACCGATAAATATCGGTTATTAACCCAAAAATATAGGTTCGGAGCTGATAATTATGGGTTAAGAACCCAAAATTATCCAGACTGTGATTCTGATGATTTAGCCAGAATGAAATGAATCATTTAATCATAGTTCTGACATTTTTGCATAACATGAGTTAGTTAATCTTCTACTTTTGCCCTAAGCGAATCCCAAATCATGTAAGCGCAGATAATAGCAAACATCATAATAGCAACAAGCTCGGCTGAATTGGATTCAACCCATTCTTTGTTAACAAGGTCAATTCCTTTATAACGCATAATGGCGCTGACAACACCCATCAAAGCTCCGCCCGCGATAAAGCCTGAAGCAATGAGCGTTCCTCTTTCCCTTCTTGCATTATTCGTAGCTTCGTTTTTACTTCTTGTTGAAACAAAATGGGAAATAAGTCCGCCAGCTAAAAGCGGAGTATTAAGTTCAAGCGGGATATACATTCCGAGAGCAAAGGCAAGCGCGGGGACTTTAAGCATGGTCAGTATTAAAGCCATAGCCGCTCCGGCAATATAAAGCATCCAGGGCGCAGGCTGGTTTGACATAAGCGGTTTTATAACAGCAGCCATCGCGTTTGCCTGCGGAGCTACAAGACTTGAATTAGGACCAAATCCATAAGTCTGGTTAAGTACTAATATAACCCAGCCAACGGTTGCAGAAGCTACGACTGTACCTAAGAATTTCCAGGACTCCTGCTTATATGGTGAAGTTCCGAGCCAGTATCCAATTTTAAGATCGGTGATAAATCCGCCCGCCATTGATAACGCGGTACAAACCACGCCACCTATGATTAATGCCGAAGCCATACCTGCTTCACCTGTAAGACCTACTGATACAAGTACAATCGATGATAAAATCAAAGTCATAAGCGTCATACCGGAAACAGGGTTTGTGCCGACAATAGCGATAGCGTTAGCAGCCACGGTAGTAAAGAGGAAAGAGATAATTAGAACAATCAAGAGTCCGACCAAAGCATGTGTAATATTTCCAACCACGCCAAAAAGGAAGAAAGTAAATACCATAACAGCCGTAACCAGTATGCCGATAACAATTATCATCATAGGTAAGTCGCGCTGTGTTCTAAGCTTTGACTTATTTTCCGACTTGCCACCAAAGATTTCCTTGATGGCAAGTGAGAATGCCGATACAATTATTTTCGATGAACGAATAATGCCGATAACTCCCGCCATTGCAATCCCGCCAATACCAATATGGCGTACATACGAACTGAATAACTGTTCCGGAGCCATGTCCTTTATGAGAAGAGTTACATTTACGCCGATTGGAACGTTAAGAGTCTGACCGATGAACGAAACAACCGGAATCATCACATACCAGGAGACAAATGAACCTGCCGCGATAATGGCTGTATATTTAAGACCAGTTATATAACCTAAGCCCATAACTGCAGCGCCAACATTCATGCGGAAGACAAGTTTGTAATTATCCGCAAGCTTCTGCCCGGCTTCAATTACTCTTGTTGTAAATACTTCGCTCCACCAGCCGAATGTACCTATGATAAAATCATAAAGTCCGCCGATAATGCCACTCATTACAAGTATGAGTGCCTGTCCGCCCCCTTTTTCACCAGCCACTAAAACTTCTGTTGTAGCAGTAGCTTCAGGGAATGGGAACTTGCCGTGCATTTCGCCGACAAAATATTTCCTGAATGGAATTAGAAACAGTATGCCAAGGAATCCGCCAAAGAGCGAGGCAAAGAATATCTGAAAGAACCGGACATGAAGATTAAGTATATATAATGCGGGAATAGTAAAGATTGCACCTGCAACAATTACGCCCGAGCTTGCTCCTATCGACTGTATGATTACATTTTCGCCTAAAGCGTTCTTTCTTCTTAACGCCGTAGATAAACCTACCGCAATAATGGCAATTGGAATAGTAGCCTCAAATACCTGCCCGATCTTAAGTCCAAGGTAAGCCGCGGCGGCAGAGAATATGACCGACATTATAATTCCCATGATTACCGAATAAACCGTAGCCTCAGGATAAGACTTCGAGGGGGACATGACAGGGATATATTCTTCGCCTGATTTTAATTCTGTATAAGCATTTGCAGGTAATCCGCCATTTGTTTTGGGTGCGTGCACATCACTCATATTAAATACTCTCCTCTTTTAACAAAATTGATAATTCCAATTAGCCGTTAATTTTCCTTCGCTTCAGAAATAACAAGCCTGGTTATTTGATCCGAAAAATTAAAGAATTAACACTTTAAAGAAAAGAAATAAGTTAGATATAATGGGGGAATGCCGGATAGCCGGATTATTGATTAACTTTACCTGGAAAGATGAGTGTCATGGTAGTCCCCTGTTTGGGTTTGGTGTCAACCCTGAGTTCTCCGCCCATCATGCGTGTAAGATTATATGCGATAGTAAGACCAAGTCCTGCGCCTTCGTATTGTCTGGTATGCCCTTCGTCTTCCTGAGTAAACGGCTCGAACATGCGCGTCAGGTTCTCCTGTTGTATGCCTCTGCCGGTGTCTTTAATATTTATTATAATGGAATTATTTTCAAATCTTGTTTGGAGCAGAATACTGCCATTGACATCCGTATATTTAATGGCATTATCAACCAGTACAGTAATAATCTTATCAAGTTTATGTATGTCAGTATTAACCAGCAGTTCATCATCCTCGATATCGATGTCAAATGACATAGTCTTATCTACTGCCATGTTCATCATCTTATGGTAAACAGATTCTAAAATGTAGCTAACCTTATGCAGAGACATGTCAAACTCTGTTTCTCCCGACTGAATCAAAGATACTTCAAGTATATTGTCAACGAAACTCAACAAACGGTTAAACCCTTCTTTAAGATAGGGGAAAAGCTCAATGGCGGATTCCACGCTACCAGACTTTACATCATCTTCTATCAGTTCCGAATAGCCGACAATTGCATTTAATGGCGTGCGAATCTCATGAGACATATTCGCAAGGAACGAACTCTTCAGCTTATTTATATGAGTCTCTTTCTGATATGCCTTCCTTAAGCGCTCCTCGTTTAAGATTTGCTCGGTTATATCCTTAAGACTTATAATAAATATCCTCGACTTTTCATGGGAATCATCCGTATAGGTAATCAAACCAAGATATTCCCTTTCTATTATATAGTTCTTATACCTGAACTCCTGAGAAGGACTCTTTGTCTTAATAATACTATCTATAGCCTGAGTAAAAATCATCAAAAAATGTTTGTCAAATACATCCTCGATATTTTTCTCCAATACCTTTTCGCGCTTTAGGCTAAAGACTTCATAGAAATTGTCATTGGCGTTTTCAAAATAGAGGGAGCCACTTTCGCTCCTTACAATAAGCAACAGGTCTGATATATTATTAATGATAGACTTTTGACGTTCTTCAGATCGTTTAATAATCCTGCTGTTAAGAATATAATTTGTAATATCGTTTGCCGTTATAATAAAATTGACAGACTCTTTATCCGCTATCTTAACCGGGGTAATCTTAAGCTCCTTGAACCAGAGACTGCCATCTTCATTTGCGCCTGAGAAGACCCGCACACACTTTTCCAGGTTCTTCATCTTCTGCTTTATGACCACAATCTCAGCAGGGTCAATAAGAAGCTGAACCGTATCGGCAAAATGTTTATTATAAATAAACTCAATTGTTGTATTAAGAAGCTGCTCAAATGATTTTGTGGAGTACCTAATGAGTCCTTCTCCGTTGGTTATAATGACTGGGATATTGCCATACTCGAGAGCGTTATGCAACGTATTGATCTCGCTTTCTAATCTTTGGCGGTCTGCAAGTGAACTAAAAATAAAGACAAAATATTCTACTTTGCCCACATAAATTCGCTCTATCTCAACGAAATAGTTTGTAAATACCTGCTTTTCGATGTTACTATAGAAAAGGTCGAAGTGGAAACTGGCATATTTACTGCCGGCGAGGCCTTCAATTAAAGTTATAAGGTTTGGTTCAGACTCAAATTCGGCAAAACTATGGTCTTCCTTTAAGTGAAAAATATTTTCAAACGATCGGTTTACATAAACAATCTTCCCGGAAGCATCGGCAATGACCATCGACTTTGTATCTGGGAATTCCTCAAGCGATTTAAAAGCTTCAAGTGTCTCAAAGCGCTTTGGAACGGTTTCCGAATATTGGACTTTACTGTCCATGGAATTATTTATCATTCAGTAAAACTTTTATTTTTTCGATTATTACAGGCTCTTTATAGTCTTCAGGAAATATTACTTTCTGAGGAATACTTCCAGGCACAAGTTTATCAACTAGCGAAAAAAAACCTACGTTAATATATTCAAATTCTTTGATAATATTGTCATTTATTTCATCAAGCAGACTTATTAAAAATATATTATCAGACTTATTCATTTCACCTGCTGTCCCGAACTCTATAATGCGACCAAACAATATCCCGAGTGAGGTTAGCTCTAATGGATTCAGTTCGTTATTAAGATATGGTGTCTGTTTTTTTGCTGAAACTGTCAGCATAATTCTTTCATTTTTCCCACGGTCCGTAGTATCCATGGAAATATCATACTGTTGCCTTGACATCGAAAGGAAACTTAAGAAATCCAACTCGGTATGAAACTCAAAACCCGAAGCAATAAAGACCAAAGCAATCTTTTCCTTACCATTAAGGTTAATTTCCTTAAGTTGCCAGTATATTCTCGACATAAAATTAACCGCCGGAGAAAAAAAAATAGAATCATGAGACAAAAAATCATCGTGAGACAATCCTTTAAACTTTTTTCCGATGCCAGAATATACATTGTTTTTAAGTTTAAGATTTGAGCTGACTTGTGCAATTTTATCAAGCATAATGACTCCTCCTAATATATTATCGTACAAAGCAATACTGAACAGGCGCATTAACTCCTTCCGGGAAACCGCTGATTTGTCTCTCCCCGCAATGCGGACATATTACTTTCCGTGACTGATATTCTGTTACTGTCAAACGAGGTTGTGGCAGTTCGAATACCTGACGTTTCTCTGATAATTCACTTTCTGATTCCCTTAAATCGCCACCGCATTTTGAACAGTCGCATAAAGACTGAACTATAACTGTATCAGGATTCGTTATTTGTCTTAATGTGTTGCCGTTATGACCTGTCTGACCACCCTTTATCCCATTTTGAGACCTGGGCAATGCCGGTTTTTTCTTACAGCCATCTGTGGAGGGTGGTTTACTGCTATTGTGAGAACTGAAATTTAAGCGGGACTCAGGGGTACTTTATTCTCTCTGACAGTAACTTGTTTTGTTTCTTTAATTCATTATTCTCACTAAGCAACTGCTCATTAACTTTTCTTAATTCTTCTATTATTTCAGTCAGTATCTCAGTCATTACAAACTCATTAAACTATTATGCATGTTTAAGTCTTTTTTTTATGTCCTGACACAAAATATAACGTGTAATTTTAATTAGCAGGCATTATCTTATTGTTTTTCAATATTTGTTTCCCGATTTGTAATTTTTGACCTAAATAGTTACACATTTTTTTATTTATGCTGAGTAGTTACTAAAAATAGAACATTATTCTACAAATGGAGCAACGTGGTTTATAGTCCGACATCTGTAATTTGATGCAAAAATG
>JBAXDX010000049.1:0-21006 GCA_037140715.1 Ignavibacteria bacterium | reverse complement strand
GCAAGGCCAGAAGTAGATTCACCTTAAAAATGATTTTTGAAGCAAGGCCAGAAGTAGATTCGCCTTAAAAATGATTTTTGAAGCAAGGCCAGAAGTAGATTCACCTTAAAAATGATTTTTGAAGCAAGGCCAGAAGTAGATTCGCCTTAAAAATGATTTTTGAAGCAAGGCCAGAAGTGGATTCACCTTAAAAATGATTTTTGAAGCAAGGCCAGAAGTAGATTCGCCTTAAAAATGATTTTTGAAGCAAGGCCAGAAGTGGATTCGGTTCAAAAATGATTTTTCATGCAGGATAAAAGATACAACTGACTGAATTTGTTCCCGGTTAATCATAAAAATCATAGTTCTGACAATTTTACGCAACATGAATTAGTTATTATTATGGAGAGTTTACATGAAGATTACAATGCTATTTATATTGATTTTAATTGAGGCAGGCTCGCTGTTTTGTCAGGGAAAAGATACGGTACAAAACAGATTTACAGGCAGATTAAGCGAGGACTCCCGTACTGCCTTTAACAATGTTAAAGAAAGTTCGTTGCCTCCGGTATTAATAAATAATGCAAACAAAAAATCGCCCCTGCTCGCAGGAGTCTTGTCTGCTATACTTCCCGGAGCAGGAGAATTTTACAGCGGAAGCTATATCAAAGCTGCTGTCTTTCTTGCAGTTGAAGCTTCCGCGATTGTTGCTGCCATATCATATAATAAGCAGGGAGATAATGCTACTACTGAATTTCAGGTTTACGCAGATGAACACTGGAGCGTAGTTCGTTATACCGAATGGCTGAATAAATTTACAACCGAGCTTGGTGCCCCGGGCGTTTCGCCTGTTGCTATAAATAATAATACAAACTTAAAACCCTGGGAAAGGGTGAACCTTTCGGACTTAAATAACCTCGAACAGAAGATACCTGTTTTTTCTCACCATCTTGAACATCACGGGTACCAGCAGTATTATGAACTTATCGGCAAGTATAATCAGTTTAGCCACGGCTGGGATTACTGGCAGGGCGTTCCTGAAACAGAAGTCTATATGACCAACGTGCCTCAGCAGATGCAGGATTATAGCGAAATGTTCTTAAAACCCGATAAGACTTATTATAAGTATGCCGCGCGTGCCGTTACGGTCATTTTGGTTAATCATTTACTTAGCGCCATTGATGCCGTCTGGACTGCCGGCAGTTACAATAAGAATCTGAATATTGGAATGAAGGTTAATCAGACCAGCTTATTCGGGCAGGCTGATTATTACCCTGAGTTGAATTTAACATACAGATTTTAATTCGTATATTGCATACAGGTTTTTATAAAACTATTAAAACTGTTCTATTGACACGGGTTCCAATCCCGGTATTTTTTTATTATCCAAGAGAAACATGAAAGATCCAATTGTAGTAATTGTGGGGCGCCCGAATGTGGGGAAGTCAACTTTTTATAACCGCCTTGTTGGCGCAGGCGAAGCCATTGTCGATGATGTAAGCGGCGTTACGCGCGATAGAAAATATGGAGAAGTGGACTGGAATGGCAGAAACTTCAGATTAATTGATACCGGTGGCTACGTCCCTAATTCGCCCGACCTGTTTGAAACTGCTATACGCGAACAGGTTGAAATTGCAGTCAGCGAGGCTGATTTAATTCTCTTTATGCTCGATGCTAAGTCCGGACTTACTCCAATGGACTACGTCATAGGCGCTTTGCTCAGATCTGCCAACAAGAATACGCTTCTTATCGTCAATAAGGTCGATTCCCATCTCGATGAACCAAATATTGGCGAGTTCTATTCGCTTGGTTTTGACGAGCTTTATGATATTTCCGGTATGACCGGCAGAAAAAGTGGCGACCTGCTTGATGTTATAGTTTCACATCTCAGCTTTGAGGACAGGGTTTCGGAAGATGATAAACGGTTAAAAATTGCTATACTTGGCCGCCCTAATGTCGGTAAATCCTCCCTTACAAATGCCCTGCTTGGTTATGACAGAAGTATTGTTACAAACATTCCCGGAACCACAAGGGACAGCATTGACTCTGTCCTTAAATATTACGGCGAAGAGTTTATTCTTATTGACACCGCCGGACTCAGGCGCAAAAGCAAAATCAGTGAAAGTATTGAGTTTTTCTCAACTGTACGCACACTCAAAGCATTAAGCGAATGCGATGTTGCAATCATTATGATTGATTCAGTTCTTGGACTTGAAAAGCAGGATCAGAAAATCATCGATGAAGCTATAAGCAGACGAAAGGGGATAATCCTTGCCGTAAACAAGTGGGATCTTATAGAAAATAAGGATTCCAATACCGCGAAGGTTTTTCAGGAACAGATTAAAGACAAACTTGGCTCCATTGATTACCTGCCCATTATATTTATCTCCGCTCTTACAAAGCAGCGTATCTATAACCTGATTGAACTTAGCAAAAAAGTCCAGTCCGAAAGAGGGAAAAAGATACCGACCCATCAGCTGAATGAGATAATGCTTGAAGAAATTGAAAAATCTCCTCCTCCTGCAACCCCGACAGGCAAAGAAGTCAGGATTAAGTTCATAAATCAGGTCGGCGACCATTATCCGATTTTTCTTTTTTTTGCTAATGAACCCAAATATATTCCCGATAATTACAGACGCTATCTTGAAAAAGCCTTGCGCCGTCATTTTGGTTTCCAGGGTGTTCCTATTACCACAAGCTTCAGGGATAAATAATTCATCACTGGGTTTCAATCCGTAGTACAAATATCTAAATTAAACGTAATGTTCGAGGTAATTAAGATCTTTGTGGTAAGTTTCACGCAGGAAATAAAGCGCAGCAAAGGCAATTACCATAGAAACAGCTCCGACAATCATGGCACTTTGAATAATGTCCATATAGGTTCTTAAGAAAGTAAAGGATAAGGTTATTGGCACCGTTGCTCCGCGTACAAAATTAGGAACTGTGGTTGTTACTGTGGCACGCAGATTAGTTCCAAACTGTTCTGATGCTATGGTAACAAATACTGCCCAGTATCCAATTGAAAAACCCAAAAGTCCACAAACGGTGTAAAAGTAAGCCACCGACATTCCATAAGAGAAAAGATAGACGACAATTAAAACTGTGGTCATAGAAAGGAAGATTAGAACAATTTTCTTTCTGCTTTTAATTAACTGGCTGCCGAAGCCGCTGACTATATCGCCGAAAACAAGTCCAAGATAGGTAAATAAAATAGCTTTGCCTGCTGTAACAGGGGAAGTTAAGGCGAGCTTCCTGGCAAACTCAGGTGAAAAGGTTATAAGCACTCCAACGACATACCATGTGGGCAGTCCTATCAGTATACACTGAATATATTTAAGAAATCTTTCCTTTGAAGTAAACAAACTTAAGAAGTTTCCTTTTTTTACGTCCATTGATTTAAGAGAGGAATACATCCCGCTTTCAAACATTTTAATTCTCAGGAAAAGCAGTACGAAGCCAAGACAGCCTCCGATGATATATGCTGTGGTCCAGGGAAGTAAATCACCAACTAACGCCGCTGTAACCGAACCAAGTATTCCGACCGAAGCCACGATTGCTGTTCCATAGCCGCGCATTTCCTTCGAGAGTGATTCGCTTACAAGAGTTACAGCCGCTCCAAGCTCACCGGCAAGACCGACTCCGGCAAGGAAGCGCATTAATGCGTAAGCATCAGGAGTTTTAACAAAAGCATTAGCGATATTTGCCACAGAATAAAGGAGAATTGAACCAAAGAGTACTGAAACTCTTCCTTTTTTGTCACCGAGAATACCCCAGAGAATTCCGCCAAGAAGCATACCGGTCATCTGCATATTAAGGAGATAAACGCCGGTGTTGATAAGAGCTTCGCCGCTGACTCCGATTGCTTTAAGGCTTGGGATGCGAACAATGCCAAAGAGGAGCAGGTCGTACATATCAACGAAATAACCAAGCGCAGGCACAAGAACTGAGAGGCTTAACAGCGATTTAAAGTTATCCGGAAGATTATTTAATGAGTCTGTGTGTTCTTTTGTTAATTGTTTCATAAAAACCTGCTGTTTTGTTTCTGATCTACTGATAAAAGCTTTTAGTTTTATATATTAGTTCAAGCAAATTATAATATTATTGTAAAATTTTATTTTGTGGCGGTTTGTTTAATGATAAATCTATCAGTTACTTTTCTAACCTGAAATATGGACAAAAAATTTCACTTTTATGAAAAATAATTTAACCGCGTCATTTTTATTATGAGTACAGGAGATAATTATGAAGTACTTTTTTCGTCTGGTTGTTCTGCTGAGTATTTTAACCAGCAGTCTGGCAGAGGCTAAGTTAACCGTTGGGTATTACATGTCTAATTATAGTCAGTATCCGGCGAGTGCTATAAAATATGATAATCTGACGCATATCTGTCATGCGTTTATTTGGCCTAATGCTGATGGAAGTATTCACACGGATTCCTGGTTTTTATATCCTGCTCTGATAACAACAGCACATAATAACGGGGTGAAAGTATTGGTTTCAGTAGGGGGCTGGGGCGTTGATCAGACGGCAGGCTTTTCCGGAATGGTAAACAGTACGAGCGCGCGAACATTATTTATTACAAATCTTGTCAGCTTTTGTTTGAAGAACGGTTATGACGGGGCGGATCTCGACTGGGAATATCCAACTCAAACTGATAGTGCAAATTTTGTTGCTTTCGTTTCAGCCCTCAGGCAGGCATTTAATAATGCAGGAATTTCGCTTATAACCGCAACGCTACCGGCAACTGACTGGAACAACGGATTTAATATAACTCAGCTTAATGATTATCTTGACTGGTATGGTGTTATGACTTATGATTTTGCAGGATCATGGGAATCTGACGCCATGCATAATTCACCGCTTTATTCAACAGCCGGTCAGCTGGGGTCAGTTGATGCGAGTGTCCGGTATTATCTTTTGCGCGGTATTCCAAAGAATAAGCTGCTGATTGGAATTGCTTTTTATGGTTATAACCAGAAAACAGCAGGACTTTATTCAGCACTTCAGGATAAAGAGGCAGTTACTATAATATATAACGATGCAACGACATGCAGAAATTCTGCAGGCTGGAATTATATATTCGATCAGAATGCTAAAGTGCCATATCTGCAGGATACTGAAAAAACTCATATCATAACTTATGATGATACAATGTCAGTCCGGCTTAAATGTGAATATGTGAAGTCGCAGGAACTAGGCGGAGCAATTCTTTGGGAACTGCATCAAAGCTACAATGGGAAAGAAAATATTTTGCTTGAAACAGCAGGGAAGAACCTTACTAAGATGAATACTTCAGTTAAAAGATATATGATTCCGCAGAAATTTGAAGTAAACTGTTATCCTAACCCATTTAATGTGACGGCTAAAATCAAATATTCAATTCCCGGGACGGAGGGTGTTGCATTATTTAATGTCAGAGTTACGATATCTGATTTACTTGGCAGGCAGGTAAGAGAACTTGTGAACTCAGTTAAACCTGCCGGAATCTATGAAGTTAATTTTGACGGGTCTGCTCTTTCGGGCGGCGTATATCTATGCTTTGTAGAAGCGGGTAATTCTAAATGCGCGATTAAGATTGCATTAGTAAAATAAGAACATTATTGCGGAAAACAAATCAGAATCGCGAAGATATTTCAATGAGTGCTCTGCTGTTGCTGTTTGTTTTTTCAAACACACCTTCGTAACTGGTAATAAGGTAAAGATTTTTTGTAAGCAGAATAGAAAGATCGAGCGATAATATATTCTGAATCTGTTTGTCGTTCACACTGTAAAAACTATATTCAGCTCTTCTATAGCCGCCGGTAGCATAAAGATGTCCGGCAAAGATATCTCTTGAAAAGCTGATCCCATATAATAACGCATCAAGATAGCTACCTGTAATTTGTGAAGCATTTAGTGAAAGATCCAAATTCAGGACAGGTACGCCTGAGTAAGAAAGGAATCCTGAGTAATTACGTGAGGGTTTTAAATCACTTTTTTCTGAACGGGAACCTGCATCAAAACCGATATATAAGTTATTAACAGGTCTCAGACTGATACCGCCTCTTATACCCTGCCGTGTTTCATTGACAAAAAGACTGTCATAAAAACTCTTGAATGTTTCGTAATAGACAACGCTTTTTCTTGCGTCATAGGACAGGGAAAAAGAGAGCCATCTTAAAGGTGAGTAGCGTGAAATAACATAAAGGCTTGTCAGGCTTGGGGAATTTATATCCACGCCTTTTTCTTTTTTGTACATATCGATTTCAGATGAAACAAAAAAATTAACGTTAGACATAATATAATTATCATGCTGGAAATAAAGAAACCGTCTGTCGGTCTTTGAATCATTTGTCTGGTTAAAGAAAGCTAGTGTATTATTCATTATTCCATTAAGCAGTGTATCGCTTCTTCCGGCATAAGCTCCCGCTTCAAAGAGTTTAAGGTTATAACCGAAGTTAGAAAAGTCCGGTCTTGAGCCTGCGACAAAACCAGCGTAGTATTTACTCCATTTTTGTTCAATCTGTAGTCCGTCAATTGAGCTTATGCTGCTAATCTTAGGATTTATATATCTGCCAGCCTGGATGTGTGTGGATTTTGTCAGGTCATATTGTAATGATAAGTCATAAACACGGATATTGCTTCCAATGCTGTTGCGGACTTTCTCCCACTCGCTGGCATTATAGGAAAAAGTTAAGTAGTTGCTGAATGAAAGACTGCTTCCAAGTATATTTTTTGTCTCAGATGAAATTGAATAACGCCAGCGCTGGGTATTAATACTCCCGGGATAATTAGAAAAGCTCGAATATGACTGAACGGAGAACTTGCCATTAATAACGTTTACTTTATCCATCTTAGTCTTCCGTGTATTTTTACCAGGTATTGATATTGCTTCATCAGTAACATTTTTATTGCCGGGTATCGGGTCAGACTTATTTTCTTTAATCGCTGCTGTTGTTACGTTAATTTTTACTCTGGCAATGAGAACATCTCCGATTTTAACAGATGACTTTCCAATTACAGTTCCGGCACATGAATGTGAGGAAATATAACTGACAATCATAGCCGGCTGATAATTAATATAGAGCGTATCGCCCTGTTTTATACCCTCAGTTTCCTTAAATTCGACATAAGTATTTTGTGAGGACTGATATGTAACTTTACCAGACCTTTCTTCAATTTTCATTACCTGTGAGAATAAAAAACTTTGAAGTACTGTAAATAAAATTATTGTGGTACTTATAAATATGCAACGTTCTTGTTTTATCATTTTGTTTTTACCTGCTCATGTCCCTGATTTGCAATGACTGCGAGCCTGAACTTCCCTTGGGATGACAGCGGTAGCATTCAGAACTTACCCAGCTGTACCCTGTTTTACCGCGATGCTTTGAGTCCATACTTGCTTTTGTATGCTCATGACAGTCTATGCACGAGAATACTTTATAATTAGTAACCACCGTATGACAGTCTCCGCAAGTACTCCATTCACTTTTATGTTTGCCTGAGTATATAGGGAAATACTGCCCGTCATGGTTAAATGTTGCGGGTTTCCATGCTGTTTTTGTATGGCACTGCAGGCATTCCTGCGGGAAAGCAAGCGACTTATGTGGCGGATTAGCAGTATTGTCATAACCTGTCTGATGACATCCGTAGCATGTATTTGGCATAGTGCTGTAATTCCCGTTGTGGCACCGGGCGCAGTCTGATGCAATGGCTGAATGTGCGCCGTCAATAACCCAGTAAGAACTATGTACCGGAAACTGAGCAGGCTTCCAGCCGGCATTTGTAGTGTGGCATGTCTGGCAGGTGGCTGATAACACAAGCTTTACATGGTTTGGATTTGTGGAATTTGTATAATTTGTTTTATGACAGTCATAACATACCTGAGTAGTCCCGCTAAAGCCGGAAGTATGACACTTTGAGCAGGTAACAGATACATGCGCTCCGGTCAATGGGAAGTTTGTCGTGGTATGATTAAAACCTGCTCCGGACCAGTCTGTTGTACTATGACACTGAGCGCATGTATGAGGATAACCTAAAGTGAGATGATCTTTGGCTTTGTCAAAATCCGGCTGATGACAACTGTAGCAGTCGCCTGTCAGTCCGGCGGTTGTTCCCTTATGACAGTCGGAACAGACTTTGTTCAGATGAGCGCCGGTTAAAGTAAAGCCGGTTGTTGCATGTGAGAAGCCTGAGGGAATCCATGCCGTTGTCGTATGACATTTTATACAGTCCTGCGATATGCCCGCAGACGAATGATTCGGATTTACTGCACTAGTATAACTATTCTGATGACAGCCCGAACATACTGTTGAAGTTCCCTTATATCCGCCTGCATGACATTTCAGACAAGTAAGATTTGTATGTGCTCCCGTCAGCGGAAAGTTTGTTGTAGTATGATTAAAGCTTGAAGGTTTCCAGGCCGCTGTGGTATGGCATTGCAGGCAGTCAAGCGAGAAACCAAGTGCAACATGGTCAGGATCGACTGTTGTATTAAAGTTTGATTCATGACAGCCCGAACATACTGTTGAAGTCCCCTTATATCCGCCTGCATGACACTTTGAGCAGGCAACACTTGTATGCGCTCCGGTCAATGGGAAGTTTGTTGCAGTATGATTAAAGCTTGCGCCTGACCAGCTTGTTGTACTATGACACTGAGCGCATGTATGAGGATAACCTAAAGTGAGATGATCTTTGGCTTTGTCAAAATCCGGCTTATGACAACTGTAGCAGTCACCTGTCAGTCCGGTAGTTGTTCCCTTATGACAGTCCGAGCAGGCTTTGGTCAGATGAGCACCTGTTAATGGAAAGCCTGTTGTTGCATGATTAAAGCCTGATGGTTTCCAGGCAGTTGTGGTATGGCATTGCAGGCAGTCAAGTGATAGACCAAGTGTAACATGGTCAGGATCGACTGTTGCCTTAAAATTTGATTCATGACATCCTGAACATACTGTTGAAGTCCCCTTATATCCGCTTGTATGACACTTTGAGCAGGCAACGGTTGTATGTGCTCCGGTCAATGGGAAGTTTGTTGTAGTATGATTATACTTTGCCCCGGTCCAGGTTTCAGAGCTATGGCATGACAGGCAGTCATGTAAGAACTGACCGGTAACATGGTTTGGGTTAGCTGTACTGTTATAATCATTCTGATGACAGTCAAAACACTGCTGTGTTACGTTCTGAACCGTATGGCATTGGCTACATTTGAGAGTACTGTGCTTGCCATTAAGTGAAATAACAGCATGTACAAACCTTCCGGCAGTCCAGTTTGTTGAACTAAGCGTATGGCAGTCGATGCAATTTACGGATAACTTCATTAAAGCGTGAGAGGGATTTGTAGTATTCTGATACTCATTCTTATGACAGGAATAACAATCGATGGACGTTCCTGAATAAATAAAATTATCAGAGTTTGAATGACACAATTTACAATCCTGTATATCATGAACACCCACAAGAGGAAACCGGTACTGATTGTGCTTCTGCATCATATCAATAGGTTTCCAGCCTGAAGTTGTATGACATCCGGTACAGTCTTTACCAAGTGTATTCTGATGAGGTTCCGAATGGCAGTCGCGGCATTCGGTTGAAGTATTGTTAAAAAGCAGATTTTTATGACATCCTCTGCAATCTGCAATCTTATGTTTTCCGGTAAGCACGAAGCCTGTCAGATTATGGCTGAACTTCATCTGTGTATCAGTTATTTCCCAGGAAGCAGGTACATGACATTCGCTACAGTCGAAACGTAGCGAACTGCCATGCGGATTGTTTTGCGCAAATAAGGCTGTAGAAACCAATACCAGGAGTAATAAAAAGTATTTGGACATTCTTCTTCTTTTCACTTAATAAAATACATGTTAACTACTTTGTGCTGTGACAATTTGAACATTTAAAGTCAGGGATTTTATACTTAGTATATGCAAAGCCGGCAGATTCACTAACCGGATGACACTTTACACACTTTACATCGCTATGTCCGCCTGTAAGCGGGAAGCGTGTCAGTTCATGATTGAATTTTGAAGGATGCCAGTCTTTTGTTGTATGACAACGGCGGCAGTCTGCCACAGATCCATTATTGAACTGCCCCTGATGTACATCCCTGTGACAGGATTCGCAAGCCGGGCGGAGAGAAGCGAACCTGAATTGTTTATCTGATTCATTATAATGACATGCTTTACATTTAGCCGTGGCATGTTTATCAGTCAGTTCAAAATTGGTTTGTTTGTGGTCAAAATTGCTGACCAGCCATGATTTTTCATTATGGCAGTTTTCACATCTATTATCATTTATATACCTCGCAGATATTTCATTCCCATGAATATTTTTATGGCAGTCAATGCATTTTGAAGAGGCAAAAAGGAATTTCATGTTATTGTCCTTTAAATGACAGCTTTGACATGAAGTTGCAAGGTGATTCCCCTGCAAAGCAAACTTTAACTTAGAGTGCTCCTCTATTGTATAAGTGGAAGGCTTAAATGCATTATTTGTATGACAGTCCTTACAGTCTCTCTGAATGCCGTTCCTGATAAACTCTCCTTTATGATAATCCTTATGACAGTCATAACATTTTCCAAATGCGATTTTAACAGTAAAACCTTTTTTATGGCACTCATTGCAGTTAAGACTTTCATGCCTGCCCAAAAGTTTGAAATCTGTCTTATCATGGTCAAAGTTCTGTTTGTTTACAGTCTTAAAGCTTGTTGTAACGTGGCACTTTTGGCAGTCCCGCCCAAACTTATCCTGATGAATATCCTTATGGCAGGGAGAACAGTTTGCAAAGCCAAGGCTTGTAAATTTCTGAAAATTGCGTCCGTTCCGGCTTTCCGGTTTATGACACTGCGTGCAGGTTACCTTTAGATGAGCATTTGTGAGCCTGAATTTTGACTGATTATGGTCAAACTCAGCGGCAGGTTTAAAGGCTGAAATATTATGACACTTAAGGCAATTATCTCCAAGAGCGCCTAAATGATTATCTTCATGGCAGGAAACACATTTTGTCGACAGACCAAGATATGTTTTATTTTTTTTCTTTAATCCGTCATTACTAATGTTTTTGGACTGATGGCAATCGACACACTGTGCTTTGCTATGTTTGCCTGTAAGTTCAAAACCTGTGGATGAATGGTCGAAACTATTTTTATCAAATTTAATGATATTGAAATTCCTGCCGTGATGTTCGCTGTGGCAGTTCCAGCAATTCTTCCCGCGTACTTTATCGCTCGAATGAAAACCATGTCCGGAGGAAACAGACTGCTTAATCTCAGTATGACAATCAAGACACTTTGAATTGTTCACCTGTGCGCCTATTACATGGCAGTTTGTACAGTTGCTCATACCTTCAAGCTTTGAGTGATCATTTGTCAGTTCGCCGGGTGAAATTTGTGCCGATACATTTATACTCAACAACAGGATTAATGATATTAACAGTATTCCTTTCATTTTTTAAATATTGCTTCCCCAAATTTCTTTGTTATTCTGATTCCTATTTTCTCCAGGAACTGCATTGGTAATTCTCCGCCTGCAAATATATATACCAAATCATTTTCTATTATCAGCCTGTCATTATCAAGCAGAAGCGCTACGCTGTCATCTTCTATTTCTAATACATTTGAGTTAAATAATATTTTTAATTCCTTATTTCTTTCTGCTGCCAGAATCCTGTCTGAATTCTGTGGTTTGATTCTGCTGAAAACTTTGCCACGGTAAGAAATCGTAACTTCATTGCCTTCATGTGTCAATGCAAGAGCCGCTTCAATAGCAGAATCGCCACCGCCAACAATTAATATTTTTTTATCGCTGATATATTCCGGTTCAATTAGTTTGTAGGCTATTTTCTCCTTTTCTTCACCCAGGACATTAAGCTTTCGCGGCGAACCTCTGCGTCCTATTGCAAGCAGTATAAAGTCGGCAGTATAATTTCCTTTGCTCGTAACAACTTCAAAATGTTCGCCTGTTTTATCAATCGTGGTAACTTTTTCCTGAACGTTGATTGATATTTTATTCTTTTCAAGCGTTGTTTCCCATAGTTCAAGCAATTCTGCTTTTGAAGTTTGTAATAATTTTACTTTTCCATACAATGGAAGTTCCATTGGGGAAGTCATTACAATTTTCTTTCTCGGGTAATGATATACTGTTCCGCCAAGGCTGTCCTGCTCAAGTGTGAGATATCTTAGATTCGCTTTTGTCGCTGCAAGCGTTGCCGAAATCCCGGCCGGACCGGCACCTACAATTATTACATCATACTGGGTACAGGAATGGGGTTTCACATGGTGCGAGATATTCTCTACTGCCTGTCTGCCCTGTTCTACCGCATTCTTAATCAGGCCCATTCCGCCAAGCTCGCCTGCAATATAAAGCCCCTGAACATTGCTTTCAAACTCTTCGTTTACATGAGGCAGTTCAACTCCGCGCTTCTCGGTTCCCATGTGCAGAGCTATAGCATTCATCGGACAGGCATGGAAACATGCTCCATGACCAACGCAACGCGAGGTATTAACAGGTGTTGCATGACCATGAACGAGTCCGAGTATATCTTTCTCCGGACAGGCCAGAATACATGCACCGCTACCAATACACATTTCAATATTTACTACGGGGTGAAGAGATACAGGCTCATGAAATCCAAATTCTTTTGCCTTCTGAATTTTACCCTTCACAATTGCCGTTCCCATTTTGTAACGGTATAAGTAGTAAAACAGAACTGATATGGCTACAAGAAATATGATGCCGTAAGTTAGCAGTTTCTCGATATAAATTTCCATTATCTTCCTTTTACAGGGATTTCTGAATGCGGCTGTATATTATTTTTCTTTGCGGAACGCTTTATCAGAATATCCATTTATATCCAAAGTAAACTGCAATGACAATATGAACGACCATAATAATAAACATGACCAGGGCAAAAGGAAGATGAGCTACATGCCAGTATCTAAAGAGCTTCTGCATAGTGCGGTACTGTCCGATGTGTCTTGAAAGTACAATCTTTGATTTTATTACCTTTAGAAGCTGGTGTATATTCTTCCCCTGTGTTTTTTTCATCTCTTCTTTCAATTGTCCCAAAACTCTCTTGGTTCTGAAATAATCTTTGAATATTACAAAAATGCTTTCGACAAAAGCCATTTTGTTATATCTTGTTGTGGAACACAAATGTTCGATTTTTGTGAGAACTTCATCGCTGACATTATACCGGGTTTTGAGTTCTATAGTAAGATGTTCATTTATTTCATTCATCTCCTGAATATCAAGTTCTTTTCCCTGAATTGACCTGGGTATCTGTACATATATAAACTTACCGATTACACCGCTTAGAACAACGGCAATCATACTCCAGAAACTGATTGCCACAAGACCTCCAAATTTGAAAGCTGTATGGAATAAAATCAGGACAGGTCCGACAGTACAAAGAAAAATATGCAGTTCAAGCCAGTGTTTTAACTGTCCGGCGCGCAGAAAGAACATCTCTCTCTTTCTTATCATATAAATCGCAACTCCGAAGACCATCATCAGCGAACCTGTTATTCCGAGTCCGTGGCCGATAATTCCGCTTGGTTCTAGTGTCTCATGATTAATATTAAAGAAGCGCTCTTCGATAGGAGTTATATAATAGCCAAAACCTTTAACTATAAGTATAAGCGTAACAGTTATACCTGTCAGGTAAAATAGTCCGATATAGATTGTATGAAAAGTACGATTCATAATTCTAAGAAATCCTAAATTAAACGGAGTAATGTTTATATTGAAAAATGGATAATCTCTTTAAACCATGATATTAAAATATGATGAAATTTTCTAAATATCAAGATTTTTTAAATTGAATATGGATAAATCGGAATTGAACTGGTATTCCATAGTTACCACCGGAATAAATTAACTTTGTTCAGATTATACATGATATAATATTTCATACCCGTATAGTAGCGTAGTCATACCAGTTAACCGGAACAGGAAGTTAAATTTATAACGATTAACAGCAGATTAGATTTTGTGGATTTACCTGTTTTCTGCCAAACTGACCATTAGTTATTTAAATAATGCTCCGTGGGGTCCCCACGGAGCATTTGTTATATGTCTAACGCTCCGTGGGGACCAAACGGAGCATTTGTTATATGTCTAATGCCCCGTGGGGTCCCCACGGAGCATTTCCTATATGTCTAATGCTCCGTGGGGACCAAACGAAGCATTTGTTATATGTCTAACGCTTCGTTTGGCTCAAATTAAGCATTTTCATACATTGGAATGGTCAAGCTGGCAAAAATACGGCATTTTCATATTACCTAAAAAGAGCTTTAAGTCCTTTCCTGTTTTACATGAACCTGCAACCGATAATCTGTAACAATGCTGATAACTATCTTATAGATATTTAAAACAGACGTTGAAAAAGTGGTTAAATCTATTTATCAACCGGATGGCTGGCTGAATTTTAAGATTATGGTTATTTAGTCTTCTTCTATCGTCAGTTTTCTTATATTCTGTATAAATACTTCTTGAAGATGAATACTCAAAATATGATATTAACAACTATAAAATTAACTTGTTTATATTTTAAGGAATTTTAGAAAAACATGACTACGATTCTGCAATATTTTACCGGAAAAGCTAAAGCAGGTGCTTCATTCCTTCTGATTACCTGTGTAGTTTTATTAATTATTGAAAATGATACAGCCGCTTGGGAATCCGGCTGTAACCCGGGTGATTTGTCTGTTGCCCAAGGCATTGGCAACAAAGATTTTAAGCCGGAACAGGTATCTTTAATAAAGTCCGAAATACCGGCAGAAAAAACAGGAGTGGTTAAAGGTGTCATAAAAGATGAAAGAGGCAGGGCACTATCGGGTGCCAGTATAGTTGTTGTCCATACTAATTCAGGTGGTACAACAGACCTGAATGGCCGGTATGTAGTTAATAATATTAAACCGGGCAGCTATAAGCTGAAGGTTACATTTGTAAGTTATGAACTTGTTGAAAGGGATATAACAATAGAACCAGGGGAAACTCCGGAAGTTAATTTTATCTTAAAACCGGCCGCATTTTTAATCGGAGGGATTGAAGTATTAGGTAAGTCTGATCTTCTTCCGGCTGATATCGCTACGAAAACAATAATAAGCGGCGGTGAAATTGAGCATTATCAGGCTTCAAGTGTAAAGGATATCCTCTATCTGGCACCCGGTATTCAGAAAACAGATAATCCGGGTCTCGATAAATCCGGTCAGGCGACTATCCGTGGCAGGGAAGATGACAGGCTTTCGGCTTTCGGGACTTTAATAGTTGTCGATGGGATCCCAATGTCCAACAATGCCAACATGCAGTTTGAAAAAATGACGAATTCCACTACCGGCGTTTCTAATATGGGGGCGGGTATTGATATAAGAACAATTCCGGCAGATAATATTGAATCAATCGAGGTTATTGCCGGACTGCCATCGGTCAGATATGGAGATGCTACTGAAGGAGTAATTAATATAAGGACAAAAAGCGGATATCAGCCAAACAGGTTAAAAATAAAACAGAATCCTGATACAAAGGAAGCAAACCTCGGCGGCGGATTTCTTTCAGGCAGAAATGGTCTGAATTATAATTTGAATTATGCTTTAAGTGAACGGGATATTAGAAAAACCGGCGATGAATTTTCCAGATTAACCGGGCAGGTTATGCTGACTAATTCATTCTATGATAATCGGCTGGTTATGAATCATAAGTTCTCAGGACAGCAGATTTTTGATAATGAAGAACCAAAAGGTGATGCCTACCAGACAAAAAATTATAACAAGAGCTTTTCGCTCGGCTACTCAGGTGTGGGAAAGTATGTTTTTGAAGACGGCGTGTCAGGTTTTGATTACAATGTATATATAAATCTGAGAAATGAAAATTCTATGAGGTCAAAGCTGGTACAGGCAGAAGTGCATATAACTCCGGCAGGTGATACAGTATCAGCTTATATCGGAAAGGTTGAGACAAAAGGTAAAGAATGGACAGCTGGCAGCAGACTTGAATGGAATAATCTTTTATTTACCGGTGATATAGTTCATAAGCTTATGTTTGGAATGGATATCCAGTATAATGCAAATACGGGTAAAGGCGTCCTGGTTGATTCTGTTTACAATTATTATGGTTATGATTCAGGCAGGAGATCATATACATTTGATGAGTTGCCGGGTCAGATCCTTGCAGGCCTGTATGTCGAAGATAAGATTACCTGGCATTTCCTTTTTGATTTTAATCTTATGCCGGGTTTAAGATATGAAATGTACAGACCATTTCAGTTCAGTCTGAAGGGATTATGGGGAGACGGAGATATTGTTAATTCACATCAGGGGACGTTTTTTAATCCAAGACTCAGTTTAATGGTTTACTTTTCTAAAGTTAATCAGCTTAGAATCAGCGCCGGCGTAACATCAAAGTCTCCTTCAATGAATACAGTATTTCCAAGACCCGATGTGTATAAATTCAGGGACCCGGTATTGCTGAAGAATATTTATTTTTATTTCGATCAGGGTGTTCCTGATTTAAAGGGTTCGAGAGAAGAACAATATGAAATTTCATACGACCATAAATTATTTAATCTTGTTGGAGCTTCACTAACCGCATATTATAGAGAAAGAAGACAGGAAGCACAAAGCCAGTCCGTCCCCAATTTTTATATAGTTCAATCAGATTTAATTAACAGAGTTTATTATTCTAATTCATTCAGCAGGTATCAGAATACCGGGTGGACAATTTTTAAGGGAATTGAATTTACTTTAAGAACAAATAATATCAAACCGCTGAACATGAGTTTTGAACTGAATGGTGCTTATAGCTTTTCTAACGCATCAACAAATGGTATCTCTTATGATTTTACGCCGGATCTGACAAAAGGACAGATTCCAAACTATAAAATACCCGGTTCCCCCGTTGATACCGTTTTAGGATTTATTTATACGCCTGGCGACAAACGGTATGAAAGATTTCAGCTTAATTATTATCTGAAATATATACTGCCTTCATTAGGATTATGGTTAACGCTCAGGGCAGAGCAGTTGCTCATTGATAAATACCAGGATTATAATCAGGAGCCTGAGAATTACAGTATGCTGACTGATGATGGGAAATTAACATATAATTTTAACAGGGAAGTTAAAAGTAAGGGAGTAAAATGGCTTTTCAATCTTAACATAAGTAAGTCGTTGTTCAAAGGGGCGGAAGTATCTTTCTATGTAAATAATTTTCCGGATAATCCGGCAATCAGCCTGTATTATGTATCTCCTTATGTTCAGGCTGAGGAAATAAGAAATCCCCCGTTATTTTACGGTATTGAATTTAGTTGTGTTCTTGACAATCTTTTCAGGAGAGATGAGTTATGAAAAGAATTAAACTGCTATTGCCACTGATGATCTGCCTGATAATATTTATAATGCAGGGATGCGCAGAAAAACCGCCGGTTATGGCAGATGGCGAATCAAATATTCTATTGAGAGCATACTGGAACAGAGCCGATGACACTTCCCGGGGTTATCTGCCGATGCAGAATGCAAAGGTAATTCTTAGTTCTGAATATGGTATAATGGTTAAATATACCGATGTAAACGGAGTTCTTGATATGAAGGGAATTCCAACTGCATCTTATAATGTATCAGTCAGAATGACCCATCCTGATGACCCCGGTATATTACTTGTCGGCAATAAAACAGCAGTATCAACACATTCCGGCTCAACAGTAACTGATACAATATTTTCAAAAGCAGTTTCTAATTCGGGTATTGCTCTGAATGAAGTATATATATCGGGACCTGTTAATAATCAGTTCTATTTTTCTGATCAATTTCTGGAATTATACAATTCAGGTGACAGCGTAAAGTATCTTGATGGGATGATGGTTATGAGATTTTCAGGCAACGGCGACACAGGGCAGAAAGGCCCGGGTGCGGATGAAGGGAATGACGGAGATATAGACGGAGCGACATATATTTATAAATTCCCCGGACATCCTGGTGAAATGAATTATCCTTTCCTGCCTAAGAAATTTTTAGTATTAGCTTCAAAAGCCATAGATCATCGGAGGATTGTTTCCGCAAGTATTGATTTATCCAATGCTGACTGGGAATTCTATAATCAGTTTTCAACGACTGATATTGATAATCCTGCTGTTCCAAATCTTATCAATATGAAATTAGAGAATACAACTAAATTTTTACTCAGTCTGGTCAGCGATGTAGTTATAATATCAGATGGCAGAGATATGGACTGGCGTGATGGGATAAATATCTCAACAATCCTTGACGGGGCGGAGTATCAGTCCACAGTCGGTTCACAGAAAACGCTTGATACAAAGATTGATAAAGGCTTTGTTCTATCTCCGACAAGATACAGTTGTAAATCAATGCAAAGGCGCGAGCCTGGGATTGATACAAATGATGGAAATATGGACTGGGAAATAATTCCACATCCAACGCCAGGATATCAGTAAATATTAAATTAATTGAGAATCTGAACGTCAGCGCAGGTATTTATGGAACCATTGCAATAATGTTTACTGATGATTTTGAATAATATTATAATTTACCGGAGTTTCAGCAGATGCTTAATAAGGCTTTCATTACAGGATTCATTTTAATTGTCTTTTCAATGACATACTATCCTCAGAATAGCCGGATAAACGGCTTGGGCGGATTATCATATTCGATTAATGATAATGATTATTCTTTGAATCTGTATGACTTTGGCAGGAATCCCGCATGGCTGATTAATGATGAGCAGACAACGTATCTTAAAATATCTCCATCGTATAACAGGCAACGGGGTGATTATAAAAGACAATATGATTTTGGAAGCTCAGATATTTATGGTGTGAAATTCAATGGGATAAAAACACTTGGCGAAGATGGAACATTCCTTGGCTATACATCTTATGATTATGAAAAAAGAAAAGATGTTTACCGGACACTTAAATATGATTCCTATGCCGGAGAAGCTTTTTACTCAACAGATACAACTACCGGAAACTTTACGTATAGCGGTCCGGCAGTCGGCTTTATGTATAGTTATCAGTTATCTGAGGGACTTTATATTGGCGCATCTATTGACTACAGAATCCTTGACGGATTAAAAGACAGATACTCAGGTGCAAAGTCACTGCTCAGAAATGTTAATGGACTTGGTGGCGCGGCATATAAGTTTTCAGATAATTATTCAATTGGTTCATATATACAATTGTTCGATAACCAGGAATCCTTTGAAATGAAAAGCCTCGATGGAACTGATGTTGAAATATTTAATTACCGGGGGGATAATTACAGAACATCAATTAGAAAAACAGTACTGGAACAGAAGGTCAGGAAAAAGGGAGAAGGAATTTTCAGCCAGATTTATACCAGACCATACGATAACTTAGAAGTAGCGGCAATATTTAATTACTGCAATTCATGGACAACAATACTTCTGCCTGATGGTAATATAAAAGAGTCGGAAGAAGGTTATAGTTCATTTGAAAATTATAATACAAAGTTAATTGCGAAGTATCACCCGGTTGCGAATCTTCAGCTTGGCGGATTTATTTGTTACAAAGAGAATAGAAGCTGGTCAAAAAGCTCTGCGCACAATCTGTTGCTTTGGGACTGGGAAATCAGGAACTTTAGCATTGGTGCCGGTGCTTCATATTATTTATCCCGGTATAAATTATTAATCGCAGCAGAAGCTGAACTCTGTTCTGTAAAACTTGATTCCACTAAATATATTGATAATAAATTTGCAGATAAAAAATCAGGGGATTATATACTGCGACTTGGAGCGGAATATGAGTTATTGCCTGAGACATTCCTGCGTGCCGGTTACAATTATGGCAGTAATGAGACAGATTTAATATATGGCGGAGAGGATACTAAGTTTAATTCCTTTTCTCTCGGAGTCGGAATAAATATTTCATCTTTAACTGATATTGACTTTAATATAAATTACGCCGGTTTAACACCAAAGAGTTTAATTAATATCTTCAGAGATAAGTTAACCGTTCAGGCTTCTGTTAAAATATATACATTTTAAGATTGTTAATGCCTCTGTTTTTATCATTGTTATACTTCTAACCCTATTACGATGTATGAACGAGTTATTCTGCACTCTGATATTCACAACCACGTGGTATTTCAGGCGGGACTAACAGAACGTCTTCTCTAAGTAAACTGACCTTGCCGGGTTCCATCCCTTTTTTCTTTGTTACATACTTTTTTAATGTACAGGATACAGGAGCCATTTTTGATGTCCTGGCTTTGCTATGAAATGCAGCAATTGAAGCTGCTTTTTTTATTACCGGTTTGGGTATTACTTCCTTTGAGTTTTCAACTCGTAAAACTACATGCGAGCCAGAAACTCCGCGGGCATGGAACCAGAAATCATTCTGCTTTGCAAATTTTACAGTCAGTGTATCATTATTCTGGCTATCTTTCCCTGCATAAACATGATATTTGTCATCAATAATATAATGTTTGAAATTATACTCCTTTTCATTCCGGGCACCCTGGCTCTGGTTCTGTTTTATATTAAGGTTATCCATAATTTTTATATACTCTTCCAATTTTGTTGCGGACTTATACTCAGTTTGTTTCTTTTGCAGAAATTCATATTTGGTGCTTAGAGTCTGAGACAGTTCTTTTAAGAAAATCCTGTTTTGCTTCTCATTCCTCGCCTTTTCAAAATACCGGTCAATATTCTTCTGCGGTTCCAGAGTTTCATTCAGTTTAATTTTAACCGGCTTCCCGTCATAAAAATCTTCAAGGATAATCTCCGTCTGACCTTTTCTGATTAACTGAATATTGCCAAGCAGAAGATTTCCATATTCTCTGAACGTATCTTCTCTCGAAGGTGCGTTCAGTTTTGCCTTTATCTCATTTAGTTTACCTGTAATTTTGGTTATCTGAGGTTCAGTATAGCGCGAAATGGTATTCTTAATGCTTAGAAGCTTTTCAAGCTTAAATTTTGTTATCAGATATTCATTTAATGCTTCAGAATAAGTAGTAAATATTTTAGAGTCAGCCTGATTAAATATTTTATAAGATGCAGGAGCAAGTATAACCTTATTTAGCG
>JBAXDX010000048.1:0-21049 GCA_037140715.1 Ignavibacteria bacterium | reverse complement strand
AAAACCCATAACGCCGAGTGTAAAACACACAGAGGCTTGTGCAAAACCCATAATGACGAGTGTAAAACACACAGAGGCTTGTGCAAAACCCATAATGACGAGTGTAAAACCTATAATGCCGGGTGTAAAGCATACGGAAGCCTGTATTAGTCGGACAAAAGCTCTTATATGATTAAAAAGGCGGGTTATTTTTTTTACAAATGGCGTTATACGAAAGCAAAAGAGATATACTAAAAATTATAGAGCTATTCTGCCGTGTTATTATGTTTTTATACAGAAAAATTAACAGTCTGTGTAATTAAATTCAGTTCTTTAATAAATATCAGGGAGATTTCTCCTTTTGTTTTATTACTAATTTATCCTATATTTGTGCAATTAAAAATTTGAGGAGATAAAAAGGAATGGCAAAAACACAAACCTTTGGCGATAAAGCTAAAAAAGTAAAGAGTACCGGCGTTAATTTAAAGATAATCAGGGCTGTAAGGAATGAAGCCGGCAATGTAAAGTTTCACGAAACCTTTGTCCGTCTTGACGATATAGCTAAAGTTACTGGGATAAAGTAATACCGAGCTTAACAAAAAGCGGCCATGAGCCGCTTTTTTCGTGTAATACCAAAACCAAGTGAAAATATGCAGATGAAAAAGCCTGAATTAATGGCCCCCGCAGGAAATTGGACAATGCTGAGCGTTGCCGTTAACAGTGGTGCCGATGCTGTTTATTTTGGCATTGACAAACTGAATATGAGGGCAAAGGCCAAGAATTTTATTGTCTCCGACCTGCCGGAAATTGTACAATTCTGTCATGATAATAAGGTTAAGGCTTATCTTACCCTTAATACTATTATATTTGAAGAGGAATTAAGCCAGCTGGATGAGGTTCTGTGGAAAGCAAAAGAGGCTGGTATTGATATGATTATCTGCTGGGATATGTCAGCGGTTTCAAAATGTAAATATCTTGGGCTTCCTGTTTGTATATCTACTCAGGCTTCGGTATCGAACTCGGTTTCGGCTAATTTTTTTAAGGATGCCGGGGCAAAAAGAATAGTGCTGGCACGCGAATGTTCGCTTGAAGAGATAAAAAAGATCAGAGCCGGGACGGATATTGAGATTGAAGTGTTTGTTCATGGAGCTATGTGTATTGCCATAAGCGGACGCTGTTTTATGAGTCATCATCTTTTTGGTAAAAGTGCCAACAGAGGGGAATGCATTCAGCCCTGCCGCAGGGAATATGAGGTAAAGGATAATCAGACCGGGCAGGCAATGATAATGGGCGAGGATTATGTTCTTTCACCTAAAGACCTCTGTTCGGTCGAATATACAGACCGGCTGATTGAAGCTGGAATTGATTCATTTAAGATTGAGGGTCGTAAACGCAGTCCTGAGTATGTTGCAAAAACAGTTTCGGTTTATCGCCGGGCAATTGATCTCTGCTTTGAGAATGGTCTGACTGATGAAATTAAAAAGCGGATGCTCGAAGAACTTGGGCGTGTTTATAACCGCGGTTTCTCTTCCGGGTTTTATTTTGATACACCGAGTGCTGAAGAATATGCAGGTATTTACGGAAACAGGGCTGTAACAAGAAAGGAATATGTCGGCAGGGTTATAAATTACTTTAAGAAGACTGGCATCGCTCATATAAAGCTTGAGACATGCGGAATAAGATCAGGAGATGAACTGCTTATTATCGGACAGTCAACCGGTGTTACAGAATTTAGTCCTGGTGAAATGATGAATAACGGACTATCTGTTACCGAAGCTGTAAAGGGGGATGAGGTAACGTTTGTCTGTCACGGTATTGTCAGACCAAAGGATATGGTTTACAGAATCCGGACTATAGAATAATGACGAATGAAAATTAACCGGCTTTTGTCCGTCTGACATTTAACTGATTTTCTTTCTTTTTATCTTAAAAAAGATTAAATTTATTAATAAACATAATAGAAAAATGAAACTAAGCAAAGCATTTATCCCGACATTAAAAGAAGTTCCCAACGATGCGGTTATTCCAAGTCATATTCTGATGCTCCGAAGCGGAATGGTCAGAATGTTATCCGCCGGTATTTATTCATTTCTGCCTCTTGGCTACAGAGTAGTTAAAAAGGTAAGTGAAATTATACGGGAGGAAATGGACGCTGTCGGAGGGCAGGAGTTCCATCTGCCGGCACTTAATCCAAAGGAGATATGGGAAGAGACGGGGCGCGTGGAAGCTTTTGGCGATACGATGTTTCATATAAAAAACAGGGATTATGTACTTGCCCCGACGCATGAAGAAATAATGACGTACCATGCGAAAGGCGTTGTGAAGTCATATAAGGATATGCCTCAGATATGGTATCAGATACAGACAAAGTTCCGTAATGAACCACGCCCTAAAAGCGGAGTCATACGCGGGCGTCAGTTTTTAATGAAGGATGCTTATTCGTTCGATACCACAACTGAAAATCTCAATAAGTCTTATGAGTTGCATGACCAGGCATACCGTAAGATATTTGACCGGTGCGGACTTAAATACTTTGTGGTCGGAGCTTCCTCCGGCGCAATGGGCGGAAGCGGGTCAGAAGAATTTATGGTTAAGTCCGAAGCCGGTGAAGACACGGTGGCTTATTGCGAAAGTTGTGGCTATGCGGCTAATGTTGAAGTGGCAAAGTCGGTTGCCGTTCCGGTTACACGTAATGAAATTTCGGAAGAAGTGTATGAAATATCAACGCCGGATGTTAAAAGTATCGATGAGTTGTGTGCCTTTTTGAAGATTGATGAATCACGGTGCGCAAAGTCAAGAATTTATATCCATAACGGACAGCCCGTGCTCGTCTTAATGACGGGCAATGATGAAGTGAATGAAACCAAGCTCGGTCATATATTAACAGGCGACCTGAGACCGGGTCACCCGGATGAGTTAAAGGAACTCACGGGCGCTGATGCCGGCTCCATAGGTCCGGCAGGTTTTAAGGGAAGAATAATTGCTGATCTCAGGCTTAAAGATGGTAATAATCTTTTCAGCGGTGCAAATAAAAATGGTTATCATGCCGGCGGAACAGACCTGGCAAGAGATGTTCCTTCAGCCGGGTATTCTGACCTCAGGGTCATTAAGGCAGGCGAGACGTGTGTGCGTTGCGGTTCGAAGCTGGATGTATTTAAGGCAATCGAGCTTGGGCATATCTTTAAGCTCGGCACAAAATACTCGGAAGCTATGGGTGCAACATTCCTCGATGAGAATGGCAGAGTTAACCCGATTATCATGGGTAGCTACGGTATCGGAGTAGAAAGAGTGATAGCGTGTTATATCGAACAGCATAATGATGAACGCGGCATAGTCTGGGATAAGGAATTAAGCCCGTTTGATATTCAGCTTATCGGACTTAATATGAAAAAGCAGGAAATTATTGATGCCGCGGAGAAGATTTACGATGAACTTTCAGCTCAGGGTTACAACGTTCTCTTTGATGACAGAGTCGATGCGCAGGCAGGTTTTAAGTTCAACGATGCTGACCTGCTCGGTTTCCCTGTGCAGATAATCGTAGGCGATAAAAATCTGAAAGAGAATAAAGCGGAAATTAAAATCCGGAAGACAGGCGAGAGATTCCCTGTTGCGCTGGATAATCTCTACGCTAAGGTAAAAGAAATTATGTTTTAGTGAGGCAGTTATATCAATAAAACAGTGGCATTATGCGCAACCGGAGTTAACTTATTTTACTGTTCTATTTTTTTTTCGGAATGAGTGAATTAATTCTTTGCGATGCAGTCATGCTTTTGCCTGTGTTAAATAAAATTATCAGAATTAAAAATTAGCAAACAGAAAAATATGTCCGGCAGACTTTACCTCGTTTCAACGCCAATTGGCAACTATGAAGATATAACTCTCCGTGCGCTGAGCATATTAAAGTCCGCTGATTTCATTATCTGTGAGGAATACAAAGAAGCCCGCCGTCTGCTTTCCCATTACGGTATTGAAAAAGAGATTATTCCGTTAAACGAGCACACCGAGAAGGAGCTTGTCAACGATTTGCTTTTAAGGATACTTGCAGGCGGGGTGGCAGCAATAATATCCGACTGTGGTACGCCGTTGTTTTCTGATCCCGGTCATTTGCTCGTAGATATTTGTATCAGTCAGAACATAGATATAATCCCTGTTCCCGGAGCTAATTCACTTCTGCCTGCTCTTACGGGTTCGGGCATGGACATAGAAAAGTTTTACTACTATGGCTGGCTTTCCCCGAAAAAAGAAGAACGTCGCAACGAGTTATTAAGACTTAAAAACATTTACGGGACAATAGTTATTCTTGATACGCCGTACAGACTGAAAGTATTGCTTGGCGATGTTTCAAAAATATTTGGCGGGGGGATGAATGTTTCGGTCGCCTTCAGCCTTACGATGAAAAATGAGAAGTTTTATCGTGGCAAGGTCTCAGAAGTTCTTGCAACGGCAGAACTTGAAAATCTCAAAGGGGAATTTGTTCTGGTATTGGAGAACAGGAGGAAATAGTTAAGTCAGGATGTTATCTCAAAGATAATAAGAGTTATATGAATGAACGGTTTCTTACAGAACAGAGAAGTACTTTTGAATTTTACAAAAAACAATAAGGTTTAACTAATAAAATATTTGGAGGACTAAATGCTAAAAGTTCAGGATGTTGATCTAACGCCAAATCCACAGGCTCTCAAATTCATATTGGATGAAAAGTTATTAACCAAAGAGACGCGACATTATAAAAATAAGCGGGAAGCGGAATCAGACCTGCTTGCAAAAGGAATTTTTGAAATCGAAGGTGTTGAGTCAGTTTTCTATATGGATAAATTTATTACCGTAGAGAAAACCCCGTTGGCTGACTGGGGTGAAATCCAGAAAATGCTGGTTAATTTCATACAGAATTTTGATGAAACCTTACTGCCTGAAGAAAAAAATACAGGGCAGTCGGTCGATGAAGAAGAGAGCTATATGCTTACCAAAATAAATTTATTTTTGGATCAGCGCGTGCGTCCGGCTTTAGCCGGCGATGGTGGCGGACTTGAAGTACTTGGCATTGACGGCTATACGCTCCGTATCAGATACATGGGCGCATGTGGAAGCTGTCCAAGCTCAATTTCCGGCACACTAAACGCTATTGAGAATATCTTAAAGCGCGAAGTTCATCCGTCTATTGAAGTAATACCCGGGTAGGCGGTTAACCCTGGCACCGTTTCCCTGTCAGTTATTTGTCAGGGCTTCAGATTAAATGGCGCAGGTTTAAGAGTATTTTTAATATTACCGGTTTTTGTTTCAGACGTGCTGATGCTGTTTATACACAGATATTTTTTGTTTATAAACACAAGGAGATGTTTGCGAATAAGCCCTGCTGATGTTCAGGTAGCGGACAAAAGTTTTTCAATTTAGCACAGAGATTTATATTTTCTGCCGGTATCTGTTTATTTTATTAAGAATAAATTCTTAATTTGCGGACTGTAAAAACTATTTCTGGCAACAGCCTTTTGTATTATGAAGACATTGCTTTGAAATAATAAATATCAACTCACAAAAAATCGAACGGGGATCAAATGAAAAAAACTTTGTTATTTCTATCTGTATTTATTTTTGCTGTAATACTTATCTTGGATTTGCAAGGGAAAGGAAAAGAAATGATGGGAGGGAAAGAATTATTTGGAAAACTTAGCGATGGAACAAATGTTTATCTCTTTACGCTAAAAAATTCAACGGGTGCCAAAGTTACGGTTACAAATTTCGGAGCTACTGTTGTCTCTTTAATAATGCCTGACCGTAATGGAAAAATGGATGATATTGTATTCGGCTATGATTCACTTGACGGATATATTAAGGATAATTCGTATTTCGGCACAATCGTTGGGCGATATGGCAACAGAATCGCTAACGGGAAGTTTACACTTGAGGGAAAACAATATCAGATAAGTCTGAATGACGGTGAAAACATGTTGCACGGTGGCAGGGTCGGGTTTAATAAACATGTTTATGATGCGCGGTTTTCAAAGAGTGCAAAAGGTGAATCTGTCAGGATGACTTATATAAGTAAGGATGGGGAAGAAGGTTTTCCAGGTAATCTTTCGCTTACGGTTACTTATACTTTAACCAGCCGGAATGAGCTTAAGATTGAATACTTTGCAACTACAGATAAGATTACTGTATTAAATCTTACTCATCATTCATATTTTAATTTGTCGGGCAACCCTGAGTCAACCATACTTGATAACGAAGTTTCAATCGATGCTGATAAATTTACTCAGACAGGCAAGGGCTTGATTCCAACAGGTATATTTCAGGACGTGGAAAATACTCCGCTGGATTTAAGAAAACCGGTTGCCGTAGGTGCAGGGATTAATAAAGATTTCGAACAGCTTGTTTTAGGGCATGGTTATGATCATAACTGGGTTATTAATAATTATAACGGGAAAGTAAGAAAAGCCGCTACAGTATATGATGCAAAAAGCGGGCGGTTTATGGAAGTTTTGACTGATCAGCCGGGTATGCAGTTCTATACCGGTAATTTCCTTGATGGCAAGGGGAAGAATAATATTACTTATCGTTCGCGTACAGCACTTTGTCTGGAAGCCCAGCATTTCCCTGATTCACCGAATAAGCCTCAGTTTCCATCTGTAACACTGAAGCCGGGAGAAACTTACAGACAAACTACTATTTATAAGTTCTCAGTTAAATAGTAAATCCTCCGTCAGATATAAATTTTCAGTTAAATAATAAGTTCTCAGGCAAATATACCGGTAGCTGTTACATATCCGGTTTTCACATATTCTTCTGAGGGGTGTATTTTATTTATCTGCAATTATTTTAGTTGCGTGCTTTAGAATAAAACTGTCGTGGAGGAGAGTGTAGCCACGTCAGGCAGTTTGTCATTTAAGGGATGGGTGAGAAACTATATTTCTTCCTGAGGTTACTTCACAGCAACGGAGACTTAATGATGAAGTGTATGCCGGAAGATACTTCTTTTATTTATGCAGAATAATCAGAGATTAAGCCCGTTTGTTTTTCTGCGGATTGCAAACATGAGTTTCGTAAATTCCTGAAGCTAAGAATATAGATACACCTTCTATCACCTGAAGAATCACCGTACCGGGTTAATAATTTTTAACATTGTTTAATAATTTGAACAAAACCTGAAGTAAAAGAGCCGGGGTATTTAATAAAAAAGGGGATAAAATGATTACGAATAGCGATACCGGGGCCGATATAGATCTGCATGAAGAAATTGTCAGACTAAAAAAAGAATTGAATGCTGTTATACTTGCCCATTATTATCAGGAATCGGAAATACAGGATGTATCTGATTTTATTGGTGACAGCCTTGAGCTGGCGCGTAAGGCTAGAAGTACAAATGCTGATGTAATTGTATTTGCGGGAGTTCATTTCATGGCAGAAACTGCAAAGATTCTAAATCCCGATAAACTTGTACTTCTGCCGGATATTCAGGCTGGATGTTCGCTTGCTGAAAGTTGTCCTGCTGAATTATTCAGGGCATTTCGCGAAAAGCATCCTGAGCATATAGCGATAACATATATAAACTGCTCCTCCGAGGTTAAGGCATTAAGTGACATTATCTGTACATCAAGCAACGCTGAGAAGTTAATTAATCAGATTCCGAAGGAACAGCCCATATTATTTTCTCCTGACCGTAATCTTGGGAGCTGGCTGATTAAGAAAACCGGGCGGGACATGCTTCTATGGCAGGGAGCCTGTATGGTACATGAAACTTTCAGTGAGAGGAAAATAATCGGACTTAAGTTAAAATATCCGGGAGCGAAGATGATAGCGCATCCCGAATGCGAAGCTGCCGTTTTAAGACATGCTGATTTTATTGGTTCAACGAGTAAACTGTTACAGTTTGTCCAGTCTGATGATGCCAGGTCTTATATTATTGCAACCGAAACAGGTATTATTCATCAGATGGAGAAGTTTGCGCCGGGCAAACGGTTTATTCCCGCGCCTCCTGAGAATAATTGTGAATGCAATAACTGTCCCCACATGAAACTTAATACAATGGAAAAACTTTATCTGTGTATGAAGAATAAGTCGCCGGAGATAGAGATGGAAGAATTATTAAGACTGAGAGCACTTAAGCCGGTAGAGAGAATGCTTGAGATGAGTCAGGCATAGCAACTGCTTTTCCTGACAATACTCGTTTCAGGAAATAATTATAAAAGACATGATATTTAGATGAAACAGGTTTTACACACTTTTTTTTAGAACAATTTTAAAAGTTGTTCCTCCAGGGCTGGAATTTTTTACGAAAATTTTGCCGTTGTGGTACGTCTCAATGATGCGCTTTGTAAGGCTGAGACCCAGTCCCCAGCCGCGGCGTTTTGTAGAGTAGCCGGGGCGGAAGATATCCTTCTTCTGTTTCATGTCTATTCCCCTGCCGGTATCCCCGACTTCAATTTCCACGTTCTTATACGTTTCCGTTACGCTGAATATAATGCTTCCTTTCTTCCCTTCGATTGCATCAAGTGCATTCTTGACGAGATTTTCGAGTACCCAGCCGAACAGTTCCGGATTAAGCCTGGCGTGTGAGTCCTCACTTCCCATAAACTTAAGAGTAACGTTCTTGCCAGTCTGTGGCAGACGGCGCTCGAAATATTTCATTGTCTTTTGTATTTCCTCCGACACATTGGCTTCCTTAAGCTCAGGATGGGATCCAATTTTAGAGAATCTCTGAGTAATTTTATTCAGGCGTGCAAGGTCATCATTGATTTCCTCCGAAATATCCAGCACTTTATCCGGGTTATTATTACTAAGTTTTAACAGTTCCGACCATCCCATCAGGCTTGAAATTGGTGTACCAAGCTGGTGCGCCGTTTCTTTTGACATTCCTACCCAGATGCTACTCTGTTCGTTCTTCTTGATGTAGCTGAACAGGATGTAGCCAATCAATATAAACACGGAAGCAAAGCTAATCTGGTAATATGGGTAGTTGCGCATCTGGTGGAGCATATCTGAATCGCCGTAGTGTATCTTGCCAAAAACGACAGAGCCTTGGTAAGTAATACTGATTGGGGGATTTATTTCGTCCATGTCCTTCATTTTCTTATAGACAAAAATTTCCTGCTCATTAAATGAAAGTGTTGAGTCAATCTCAAGATTGCGCGTTGAGGTCTTGTCCTTTATGTCAACCTTCCCCTGCGAGTCGGTAAGTATAATCGGGAAATCGATAGGCTTAATTATATTCTCAAAAATAAATGTAATATTTACAGATTCATCGTTGGAATTGACGACATACTCCCAGCTTTTGGCATAAAGCTCCACCATCTGCTTTTCCTTCTGCTGAAGTTTCCGCACGAGTTTCTGAGTATAATAGAGAGTGCCCGCAGCGATAGACACGGCAAAAAACAGGAGTATAAACTTAATATTTCTTGTAGCGGGACCGCCGTTCATTTTCATAGGAGAGAGTCCTTTGTTTAAGTTACAGGTCTAAGTCTTAAGCTTTATTGTCCGAGTGTGGAACATCTGACTGAAAGATAAAAACTACTCCTGTAAAATTATAGTTTCGGAACGCTTCGGTCCTACGGAAACAATACCTATGTCAAAATTGCAGAAATCCTTCATAAAATTCAGATAATCGCGTGCTGCCACGGGGAGTTCATTGTATGATTTTGCCTTTGAAATATCGGAATTCCAGCCGGGCATAGTTTCATAAACGGGAGTAATACAGTCAAGCTGGTTTGTGTCATTTGGAAAAGCCTTCAGTGTTCTGCCCTCGTATTCGTAACCTACGCAGATTTTTATTTCATCAAAATTACTTAACACGTCAAGCTTAGTAATAGCGACTGTATCGATACCGTTAATCATACAGGAATATTTCATTAAGAAAGCATCGAACCAGCCGCAACGTCTTGGACGTCCGGTTGTAGCACCGAATTCTGCACCAGTCTTCCGCAGATGTTCGCCGTCTGCATCCAGTAGTTCAGTTGGGAAAGGTCCATTGCCGACTCTTGTCGTATATGCTTTAACTATGCCAATTACCGAATCAATTTTCGTTGGAGCGATGCCGGTTCCGGTGCAGGCGCCACCCGAAGTAGGACTCGAAGAAGTTACATAAGGATAAGTGCCGTGGTCAATATCTAACAATGCACCCTGCGCACCTTCAAGAAGGACGGATTTGCCTTCGCTGATAGCTGTATTAAGATAAACCGGTGTATCCTTTATGTATTTGTTAATTGTTTTATCGAATTCAACATATTCGCGGATGATTTCCTCCACGTCAAGTTCAGTATGTTCATAAACTTTACGCAGCAGAGTGTTCTTCTCCTCCAGGTTTTCGCGAATTTTCTTTTCAAGGATCCCGCGGTTTAGAAGGTCAACTATTCTGATGCCCTTTCTCGCGAATTTATCAATATAACACGGACCGATGCCTCGGCCTGTTGTACCTATTTTATTCTGTCCGCTTTCATTTAATGAATCAAGCAACTTATGGTAAGGCATAATGAGATGAGCATTATGGCTGATAAAGAGACGGTCTGTAACTTTAATATTATTTTTCTCAAGCAGGTCAATTTCATCGAGGAACGCTTTTGGGTCAATAACAACGCCGTTTCCAATTACACAGACAACGTCTTCTCTCAGAATACCTGATGGGATAAGATGCAGGATATATTTTTTGTCACCAATTTCGACCGTATGACCAGCGTTAGCACCGCCCTGATAGCGGGCCACTACGTCAAATTTTTCGCTTAATATATCAACTACTTTTCCTTTGCCTTCATCGCCCCACTGGCTGCCAACTAAAATTGAAACACTCATAATTTTCTATGACTCCCAAATATCCTATAAAGTAAAAAACTCCGAATAACCATATCCGGAGTAAAAAAAATAACACCTCATTGCAGAGGCATTAAATTTCAGATGAAATTGTTAAGTTATCTCCCAATTCCGAAATTATCATTAAACAAAGTTAAAGCTTTTAACCGCTTCTTCAACAGAATCGTAATTTTCAAAAATAGTAACAAGCTTTGTAATCATTAACAGACTATAAATCTTTTCGGTAGCATTCGCAAGTTTAAAATTGCCACCGCCGTTTTTTATTGTTGTATATGCGCTAATAAGCATACCAAGGCCGGAACTGTTCATAAACTTTACATCGGCAAGGTCAGCTACAATATATATTTTCTTTTCTTCAATGAGTTTATGCAAAAGATCGCTGAGTTCCTGAGCTTCCGAACCACCTGTTATATTACCTTTCAATTCAATTATGACAGCTCCATACTGTTCGGTAGTTTTAATTCTCATGCAGGCTCCTGTTATTTTTGTGTGATAAATTTACCATCATTAGCTAATTTTTGCAAGCAGAATAAAAAAAAATGCGAATATTTTTATATATTGCGGAGTGCTTTTGCACGTACTTTAGTTAAATCGTTCAACTCAGGTCTGACTTCAATGACAATCGCGTTGAACGAATTGTTTGAAATTGCGGCTTATAATTTATAATCTAATCCGGATGTTCCTGCCGCAAGGACTGTCCTAGTAAATTCTATAATATTAGTGGAGTTATTTATGAAACGTTTACTTGTTTTATTAGTTTCAGGCTTGTTACTTGCCAGTACGGCATTCTCTCAAGGTAAGATTGGCACGCCTGTCGAGGCAGAAGCGATGGTAAAAAAAGCTATTTCCTTCTATAAAGCCAGTGGTAAGGATAAGGCTCTTGCTGAGATCAGCAATCAGAAAGGCAAATTTATTGATAACGACCTTTATGTTTTTGTTTATGATATGAAAGGCGTTTGCGTTGCTCATGGTGGCAATCCCAAAATGATAGGCAAAGAACTTATCGATATGAAGGATGCAGACAATAAGGCTTTCGTTCAGGAGCGGGTTGCAATTATAAAAGCGAAAGGCAAAGGCTGGCAGAATTACAAATGGTCTAATCCGGTATCAAAGAGAATTGAGAATAAAACGGCTTATATTGAGAAATTTGACGACTTAATTTTTGGATGCGGCGCTTATAAGAAATAATTGCCGGCAAAGGTTCTTCGGACTTATTTTGTATCGCAGATACTACTTTATCTAAAAAATCAGGAATTCAGTTGGCCTTTTAGGATGGGATAAAATTTAGCATTATTTTTCTCTGTCAAAATTTTAAGCCGTCTTTGGGGCTGATATCTCCTGATTTTTTTACTATTTTACATGGGTTAACTCCGGGAAGGTCTGATTTCTATCAATTTTAAACTTCGAATTTAAGCTTAAGTTGTGAAATATTTTTTTGTAAAATATCCTTTTCATAGTGGACTCGCATAGTTAACTTTCAGATATTTAATTATTTTTAGAATAAATCAATACCTTAAGCTATTATTCGTTGGAGATAAATTGAACAAATATATTAAGAATCTAAACATATCAAAGAAGCTCTTTCTTTCGCCTCTGGTTGTTTTATTATTTATGTTATTTTTGGGAGCGATGGGTTATTGGGGACTGAATTCACAGCAGAATTTATTGGATTATATGGTTAACGTTGAAGTTAAAGCGATTGATCAGACCGATAATAACTATCGGAATTTAATACTTGTTCAGGGCAATGTATTTAAGTTTCTTACATGGGCACGCGCCAATTATTCGCAGGAACAGCTTGATAAACTGGGTAAAGAGCAAATTGCCCTGCTTGACAGAACCATTGAATCGATGAACGACCTCTCAGGGAAATTGAACTCCGTCAAGATATCCAGCGAGTATAAAAAAGCGCTTGAGCTTGCCCGCGAATATAAAAATGCAGTTAATACTGTTTTTGACCTTGCTTCGGTTGACTTGAATACTGCCACAATGGGTATGGGAACGGTTGAAGATAAATTCGCACTTCTTGAACAAGTCGGACTACAACTTAAACAGCTTGGCGAGGATAGTTATCACCAGGCAGAGAAAAATTACTATAGAATAATATTTACCTTTATTGCCGCGCTTGTTTCATCAATCTTTCTATCATTATTTGTTAACTATGTAATAAATTCTGCTATTTCCAGTCCTATAAAACAGCTTGAAGAAGCAGCAAAAGAAGTTTCGCAAGGCAATCTCAATGCGTATGTCGTTCTTGATACTAAAGACGAACTGGGTTCGCTTGCAGGTAGTTTCGGGAAGATGGTTGATAATATAAGGCAGGCAAATCTTCAGCTAAAGACTGAAAAGGAGAGTGTGGAGGAAAAGGTAATAGCCGCGGTTAAGGAATCTGAAAACCAGAAAGTATATCTTGCGGAGAGCGTTGCCAAAATGCTTACTGAAATGAAGAAATTTGCCAAAGGTGATCTTACTGTAAAATTGAAGGTGTATTCTGACGATGAGATAGGAAAGCTTTATACAGGGTTTAATACAGCGGTTGAAAACATTAGAAATATGCTTATTAGTGTAAGCGAGGTCGTGCAGGTTACAGCCAGCGCTGCGAATCAAATTTCATCTTCAACCGAAGAGATGGCAGCGGGTAGCCACGAGCAGGCACAGCAGACAAATGAAATAGCAAGCGCTATTGAGGAAATGACCAGAACTATTTTTGACAGTAATAAAAACGCAAATAAAGCGGCAGAAGATTCAAAAATTGCAAGCCAAAGCGCCTTAAGCGGAGCAAAAAAAGTAGAGGATACAAAACAAGGTATGTCCAGAATTGTTCAAGCCACAAAGCAGACCGGAGAAAGGATTACTGTACTTGCAAAAAAGACGGGTCAGATTGGAGAGATTGCACAGGTGATTGATGATATTGCTGATCAGACAAATCTTCTGGCTCTTAATGCCGCAATTGAGGCGGCACGCGCTGGCGAACAGGGCAGAGGTTTTGCCGTTGTAGCCGATGAAGTGCGAAAACTTGCCGAAAGAACTACAAAAGCTACAAAGGAAATTGCAGATACAATCAGAGAAATTCAGAAGAAGCAGATTCGTCTATGCTTATGGCTGATAGTTCCGTGGAGGATGGTATGAGGCTTACCGAGGAAGTCGCATTGGCGTTAAAACAAATTCTCGAAGTAAATCAATCAGCCAGCGATATTATCGTACAGGTGGCGGTTGCAAGTGAGGAACAGTCAAGCGTTGCCGAGGAAATCAGTAAGAATGTTGAAGGCATTAGCAGTATTACACAGGAAAGCGCTGCCGGTACGCAACAAATAGCAAGAGCCTCCGAAGATTTACACCGGCTTACACTAGATATCCAGGGATTAATAGGCAAATTCAAAATTCATGAACAGAGAAATGATATTGTCCCCAAAAATATCGGACTTCTTCCAAATAATGCCGGCAACAAAAAGCTGACTTATAGAAAACATCTGTCCAATTGAACTTTGGCAATATCTGGTACTTAATTATTTAAAACCAGTCTGATTCCCGCGGGTTTTATTTACCAGACAAGACGTAGCCAGTAAATTATTTCGTCTGACAACATAGATTCTAAACGATATGAGCATACCAGGTTTGATTAATCAGCAGGCAACAAATCAGGATGACGATTTTGCCTTAATTCAAAGATTTATTGACGGCGATGATTCTACGTTCAGAACGCTGGTCATGAGGCATAAGGACAAGGTGCAAAATCTGGTTTATTTGACTCTCGGCAATCGCGAAAATATTGATGATATCTCGCAGGATGTCTTTATTAGTGTCTTCAATAAGCTTAAAGACTTTCGCTTTGAATCGCAGTTTACCACATGGCTTTACAGGATTACAGTAAACAAATGTAAAGACCATTTAAGGAAGATTCGGATTAGGAGCATATTCATCCCGGTTAATGAATCAGAGGATGAATACGGCAGTTCGGATTCATCTTCTGAATATGTTGATACTACGGAAATTGTACAGCAGGCAATTGCAAGGCTGCCTGAAAAGCTAAAAATTCCATTAATTATGCGCGAAGTAGATAGTCTTAGCTATAAGGAAATAGCCGAATCTTTGGAGTGCGAGGTCGGGACAATTAAATCCAGGATATTCAGAGCGCGGGAAAGCCTTAAATTCCTTCTTCAGCCTTTTGAGAAAGACCTGATGATGTAATCCTTGTTTTGTTTGTATGATCTCCAGGTTCTCCATGAATATATACTAAAATCTTATTTTTAGCGCTGATAATTTTATCGGCTCCCACCTCAAAATTATCAGTTCTTAGCTCATATTTATCAGTTCCAGCTTCATGATTATCGGTCTGGAAGCTATATACTAACCTATAGGGATAAATTTAACTTAATTTCAGTTGCCTTACGCAAAAATGAACAAATTAATAACGCGGGAGATGTTTAATGGTCGATTTTAATGTGAAAACGCGGGAAGACAGCCTGGTGAATGTTGTTAACTTACATGGGTATCTTGACGCACATACCGCCCCTGAGCTTGAGATCGTCTTTACAAGATTTATCAAAGATAACAGGTTCAGGGTAGTGGTTAACTTTGAAAAGCTTGCTTACATCAGCAGTGCCGGTCTTGGGGTCTTTATGGCGTACATTGAAACTATGAGGGATAATAGTGGCGATATTAAATTTTCGAACATGACCCCTCAGGTGTTTAATATTTTTGATTTGCTGGGGTTTCCGCTATTGTATGAATTCTATAATGATGAAGAAGAAGCCATTAAAAAGTTCAGCGAGAAGAGTTAATAATTGGATACAGAGAATAAATTGTTTGAAAAAGAGCTGGTTGTTAAAAGTGTTACCGGCAATCTTTCACTCATCAGAAATTTCACTAAATCCGCAGCTGAGAAGTGCGGCTTTAACAATGAGGCAATTGGCAAAATCACCCTTGCCGTAGATGAAGCCTGCACAAATATAATAAAACATGCATATAAAAATTCACCCGAAGGAGATATAGTTGTGAATATCAGTATTGCAAATAAAAAGATGAGCATTGCCATTACTGATTACGGCTATAACTTTGATCCGGCGAATGTTCCGGAACCGGATATAAGAAAGTTTTATAACCGGCACAAAGTAGGCGGACTCGGCATTTGTCTGATGAAAAAACTTATGGATGAGGTGAATTTTTATTCGGTTGCCGACAAAAGGAACCAGGTTGTTTTGGTGAAATACTTTTAGTATTAAAGAAATGACAAGATGAATACAATCGATACGAATGAAGCGAAAAGAAATTTATCTGCATTAGTAGATTTCAGCAATCTTATTAACTCCAGCCTGGATCTAAAATTTATTATTAATAACCTGATTCTGACCTGCTTTAGCAAGTTCCACGCTACGCGTGGCTTTGTCGCGCTCTTTGATAATGAAAATATATTAAAATTCACAACTGCCAGGGGAATCCCTGAAAAAGCGCAGGAACACTTTCCTGTGCTAAAACTCCAGGGGAAAACTTTTGACGAATCTCCCCTCAAAGAATTCTGTGATAAATACAAGCTATGTATTTCTTGGCAGATTGTATCCTCGCAGGGGATCAGAGGCATTATATTCCTCGGAGAAAGATTAAGCGGGAAAGAATATTCCATAGAAGACAGCGACTTTCTTTGTACAATTAGCAACATAGCGGCTACGGCAATTGAAAACTCGATTATTATTGAAAAACTTAAGTCTGTAAACCGGAACCTGGATAACAAGGTTTCCATGCTTTCTTCCCTGTTCGAACTTAGCAAGGAATTCAGCGGAATACTCGAGGTTTCAAGAATAGGAAAGCTACTCGTTTATTCAGTAATAGGTCAGCTTCTTGTAAGCAACTATGCAGTCGTCCTCTGCCAGAGTACGGGCATTGAAGTAATTGAAGCTAAACTGAATAAAAAGACGATTCAGGAGGAATTAGAAAAATGTGCCGTGGCAAAAGTGAGCAAGCCGCTTTATAGGGAACAGATTGACGAAGAGTTTTCTTCGCTTACAGCTCTCGGCATTGAGCTTATTATTCCCATGCAGATTCAAGGCAAAACAAAGGGGCTTATTCTTCTTGGCAAGAGGTTTAACGGTCAGGGATTTACTGAATCTGACATTGAATTTATTTATGCTATCGGCAGTCTTGCTATTATTTCAATCGAGAATGCAAAGCTATTTAAGGAGACTATAGAAAAGCAGAAAATGGAGGAAGACCTTGAGATAGCCTGCGGCATTCAGAGAAGTTTGTTGCCGCAGAGAATTCCCGAGATGAAAAATTTCGAAATTGCCGCAGTAAATATTTCATCAAAACAGGTAGGTGGCGATTATTACGATTTAGTTAAGTTTCAGGATAACTCGCTTCTGTTTGCTATTGGAGATGTTTCGGGCAAGGGCGTTCCCGCATCGCTACTGATGGCTAACCTTCAGGCTTTCTTAAAAAGCATCAGCCGGCAGCAACTCGAACTTTCGGAAGCTACAAACGTCTTAAATGACCTGGTCTCAGAGAATACAGCGATGGGGAACTTTATTACATTCTTCTGGGGAGTTATCAGCGATGAGAATAACATTCTGACTTACGTTAACGCCGGGCATAACCCGCCGTTGCTTATCAGAGATGGGAATATTATCAAACTGGAAAAAGGCGGGATGATCCTTGGCGTGATGAAAACTACTTCCCCTTATGTTTCGGAATCGATTCAGCTTGTCTCCGGCGATATTATCGTGCTGTTTACCGATGGCGTAACCGAGGCAATGAATAAACAAATGGACGAGTTTACAGACCAGCATCTTGAGGAAATAGTGGCTAAAGAGATTCAGAATAAATCAGCATCCGTAATTATTCAGCATATAAGAAATGAGGTCGAACGCCATGCAGACGGCGCTCTGCAGTCCGATGACCTTACACTCTTAATAATAAAGGTGAAATAATTATTATGACAAGTCCAAAAGCATTTTATCGTCTTCATAGAATAAAATTTATTATTGCCTTTACTGTTGCATTGGCAGTCGCAGGTTTTACTAATCTTTATTATGTACTAATCGTTACTCCAATTTCTAATGATGAGTGTCTCTGGATTCCAAAGAAGGTATCCAAAGACAGCCTCGTCATATATTTCGATAAGGTAAAAATAAATGGTGTGGCATGGAACGCCGGTATTCGCAACGGAGACCTGCTTATTTCCATTAATGATGTAAAACTCAGGGATGTAAATGTTGCTACTGTTATAATCAATAAATTCAAGGAGGGCGAATACGCAAAGTATAAAATAATTCATAACAAAAGGTTTGTCGAAACTAAGGTATATATCAAAAAGCTTATTAACTTCGGTAATCTTGGTTTTGTACTTCTTGGCATTATCTGGCTCTTTGTCGGTTTCTTTGTTATAATGGCAAAGCCAGACGGCTACGTTCAACGCCTCTTCTATCAGATAGGCGCTACCATAATCCTGTTTCTGAGTTTTATCTTTATACCTAAGATACCCCGGCAGGAAATCAGCGCGTATAATATGGCTTTCATCTATGTCTTCGATATACTCTGGACTTTCGGCTCTCTGATACTTCCGTTTCTGATGATCCATTTCTTTATGATATTTCCCAGACCATTTAAGGGAATAGAAAAGAAATGGGTAAAGCGCAGTTTGTACTTTGTGCCTCTTGCTCTGTTTGCACAGTCGCTGGTTTTTAAGGCATTTTTCCTTTACTTTAATTTTAAGCCTGACATTTATTTCAAGCTCATCAGCGTACTTAACATATTTTTTTTCTGCGGGTTCGGCGCGGGGCTGTTTTTGCTACTGATTAACTATTTCAGAATAAAAAGCCGGGAAGAGCGCAAACCTCTTAACATAATTGTTATCAGCTACATTATTGGAATACTTGCTATTACCTATACATTTTTTATAGCCTCTGTTATCGCTGATACTATTTATAACTCGCCGGAATTTTTCATGCCTATTATTCTCGTGGCACTGATTCCGGTAGCTTTCGGATACTCAATCTTTAAGTACCAGCTTATGGATGTCAGCATGGTAATCAAGAATACTATCATGTACGGAGTTGCTACCATTGCCATTGCCACGCTTTATTTCATTACAGTTTACGGACTCGGACAGGGCATCGGCTCATTTATCGGTACTGAATATAAGAATGCTATCGCCGCCCTTGCCTTTGTGATTTTCGCGATTATATTCCAGTCGACAAAAGATAAATTCCAGGACCTGCTTACGCGTGAGTTTTATCCGGAGCAGTTTGCCTATCAGCAGGTAATTCTTAAATTCGGAAGCGATGTTGTCAGCATCGTTGGGCTTGATAATATTCTCGACTCAATGAGCGGGACTTTTATTAACTCACTGAAACTGAAACATTTCGCCATTCTTTTGAATTCGGATAAGTCCCGCACATTCAGGACTGCCAGAAGTTGTGGCTTCGAAGCCTCCGAACTTACAATTACAGACAAGTCGGCAAAGCTTGCTCATTACATAAAGGAAAAGATTGTTCTGAAATCCCCGGTTACAATCGACCGTCAGCAGTTTATTGATATTTTTCCTCATGATTACGGGAAGCTGATTAAGTCAGGCATTTACACTTTAATTCCTATGATAATCAACTCCAAGGTAATCGGGCTTTTATGCTTCGGACTGAAGCATTCAGGATCGGAGTTTGCGGGCAAAGACCTTGAACTTTTAAGTGCAGCTGCCAACCAGGCGGCCGTTTCGATTGAAAACGCAAGGTTTTATGAATCAGAGGCACAAAGGTTTGCTATTGAGCGCGACCTTGAAAAGGCCCGCCACATTCAGGAAAGTCTGTTACCAAAGGTAATTCCTCAGTTAAAAGGGCTTGATATTGCCGGCATAATGATACCGGCAATGCAGGTTGGCGGAGATTACTTTGACGTACTTCAGGTTTCCCCGTCAAAAGTATTCGTTGTTGTTGGTGATGTATCAGGCAAGGGACTTTCGGCTTCACTTTATATGTCCAAGCTTCAGACAATGATGCGCATTTACTGCGTTGCCGACAAAACGCCGCGCGAAATACTTATCGAAGTAAACAAAAGAATTTATGAAAGCATCGAGCGCAGTTGGTTTATCACGCTGAATATTGCCCTGTTTGATACAGAAGCGGGAAGTGCGAAGTTTTGCCGTGCAGGGCATCCGCCTCTTATGTCGGTCTGTGGCAACGAAGTAAGGCAATATCAGCCCAAAGGCATCGGTCTCGGTCTGGAAACAGGCAAAATCTTTAGCAATACAATCGAAGAAGTTGAGATCCCGATTGAAAAAGAACATATTTATGCTTTCTATTCCGATGGTGTCAGCGAAGCTATGAATATGCAGAGCGATCTCTATGGCACCGAAAAGCTTGCGGGGGTTATTCAGGATTACAAAGAGCTTGCGGCCAGCCAGATTATTTCTTCCGTTATGGAATCAGTAATAGAGTTCCGCGACAAACGCGAGCAGAATGATGACATTACAATGGTGTTCGTTAAGACAATTAATTAAGGATTGAATTTGGCATTTTATTCAATCCATGCCACAACTTTTGACATACTGCCTCCGTTTGTCAAACTGCCGGGTGCCAAATTCGTAGCCATTAAAATAGCCTTGGATGAATACTTAACTATTCCATCGCCGTTACCGATTGTATTGCCCTCGGAAGGATGCGGCGACAGCCCGATAAGAGCACCGATAATATTTGTATGAATATGAATAATATCATCAGCTATCATTAGTCCGGTAAATGTGCCAAAGTTCAGGTTTTTCATTTTCGCATTGAGCGATGTGTTATGTACTATCAAAGTACCTGACCCCTGTATATTCATTCCTGTTACATCTCCGTTAGGTAACTCAACGTAGGTTACTCCGGTTAAAGGATAATGCAAAGTTGAAGGGTTAGTACAATACTGGCTTCCGTTAATACCGCTTTGGGCAACAGCCTTAAGCGTTCCTTCCGGATAGCCGTTGGCCGGTCCGCCCAATATACTGTCAGGAGAGGAAGGATAGCCGCCAGGCCAAGGTTGTGATGTCTTTATTATCGCTTCATTACCAGTTTTAGCCGGGGCAATGTCAACACCGAGATTCGTGCCGCCTATAGTGGAAGCTCCGCTTTGGGTCAGGGTCTGAGTAGTCCAGATGCCAAATGTGCCTGTGTTTGAGATTAGCGTGCCATCAATCTTATGATTTCTGCCGTCAACTTCAAGGAGTCCAAGGGTTTTTATATCATTATTTGTCGTAATGGCGGCCTTAACTGTGGCGGGAATAAATCCTATCTTAATAAAACATATTGTCGTATCC
>JBAXDX010000047.1:0-21615 GCA_037140715.1 Ignavibacteria bacterium | reverse complement strand
CCACAGGGGCGTAATAAAAGCAATAAATGTTTTGAACCTTAACCTGACAGCATTGTGTGGCGACCCCCAGCCTGTTTTTGTACTACTGTCAGTAACAACCGGGCTGTCAGAGTCCACCAATTCTCTTTTACCAGTCTGACAATCCCTGATTTATCGATTAACCACATTATTTGTGCAAATATCGGCTGACCGACAAATTTAATTTCTGTATCTTTACTCGTGTCGTTTATATTTTGTTTTTGGTTACTCAAAATTACGACATCGGAGAGTCTTTTTAAGGCTCCCTTACTTTTTTTTCTCGGTTAGTAGTGATTAAAAATATTTGTAATAAAGTTATAATGATAAAAGAAACGCAAATAGAAGAAAGCTTAATAACTAAGTTAACTGACCTGAAATATTCCTACAGGGAGGATATACGGGACAGGGACACGCTTGAAAATAACTTCCGTGAAAAGTTTCAGGCTCTTAACAGAGTAAATCTGACTGATGCCGAGTTTGCACGTTTACGGGACGAAATTATCAATGCTGATGTTTTTGCTTCCTCAAAACACTTACGGGAAATTAATACCTTTATGCGTGAGGATGGAACTCCTCTTCATTATACACTGATTAATATTAAGGACTGGTGCAAGAATGATTTTGAAGTCATTAATCAACTTCGGATAAATACCCGGAATAGTCATCATCGTTATGATGTCATTTTATTGATTAACGGACTTCCTGTAGTACAAATTGAGTTGAAGAGTCTGGAAGTTAGTCCACGCAAAGCAATGCAGCAAATTGTGGACTATAAGAGCGACCCCGGCAATGGCTACACAAACTCGTTGTTGTGTTTTATGCAGCTCTTTATTGTGAGCAACCGGGTCAATACTTATTATTTTGCCAATAATAACAGTTCACATTTCAGCTTTAATGCTGATGAACAATATTTGCCAATTTATCAACTGGCAAGTGAGGACAACAGAAAAATTACACATCTGGATGATTTTTCTGAAAAGTTCCTGAGCAAATGTACATTAGGGCAGATGATAAGCCGATATATGGTACTGGTTGCCAGCGAACAAAAATTATTGGTGATGCGGCCTTACCAAATATATGCTGTTAAAGCCATTGTGGACTGCATTCACCAAAACAGAGGCAACGGCTACATCTGGCATACCACCGGCAGTGGAAAAACACTTACCTCCTTCAAAGCATCTACCCTGCTCAAAGACAATCCCGACATTGGAAAATGTTTGTTTGTAGTGGACCGCAAGGACCTTGACCGCCAAACCCGTGAGGAGTTTAATAAATTTCAGGAAGGATGCGTTGAAGAAAATACCAATACCGAAACGCTGGTAAAGCGTATGCTTTCGGACGACTATGCCAACAAGGTGATTGTTACAACCATTCAGAAATTAGGACTGGCATTAGACCCAAACAACAGGAATAACTACAAAGAACGTTTGCAACCGCTAAGCAACAAACGCATCGTTTTCATTTTTGACGAGTGCCACCGTTCGCAGTTTGGCGAAAATCATAAAGCCATAAAAGAATATTTTCCGAATGCACAGTTATTTGGTTTTACAGGCACACCCATTTTTGAAGATAACGCCACATGCAGACAAATTGATGGCACTGCCGGCTCTTATGTAACAACAAAAGACATTTTTCAAAAACAACTGCACGCATATACCATTACTCACGCGATTGACGATAAAAATGTATTGCGCTTTCACATAGATTATTTCAAACCTGAGAAAAATATAACCATAGGCAGTGCGCAGCATAAAACGGCAGTTGCCAATACTATCATCAAAAAACACGACGCAGCAACACACTCCGGACGTTTTAACGCTTTGCTTGCAACAGCTTCTATTAACGATGCCGTTGAATACTACGAACTATTCAAAGACCTGCAGACAAAGAAAAAAACGGAAGATGAGAATTTTATTCCTTTAAATATTGCCTGTGTGTTTTCGCCGCCTGCCGATGGGAACAAAGATGTGCAACAGTTGCAGGAAGATTTACAGCAGGAGAAAGAGGATAACAAAGTTGACCCTGAGAGAAAGAAGAAAGCCCTGCAAGCCATTATTTCCGATTACAACAAACAATACGGCAGCAATCACAGCATCAACGAATTTGACCTGTATTATCAGGACGTGCAGCAACGCATCAAATTTCATAAATACAGCAATACTGACTATCCCCACAAGAACAAAATTGATTTGTTGATTGTAGTGGATATGCTGCTCACAGGTTTTGACTCCAAATACCTGAATACTTTGTATGTTGACAAGAACCTGAAATTCCACGGACTGATTCAGGCATTCAGCCGCACCAACCGAATTTTGAATGACACCAAGCCTTACGGAAATATTCTTGATTTCAGACAGCAGCAAAACGAAGTGGACAGAGCTATTGCTTTATTCAGCGGGGAAGATAACGGGCGGGCTAAAGAAATCTGGCTGGTTGACCCTGCGCCAAAAGTGATTGAGAAATACGAGAAGGCAGTTGCAGAAATGGGCAAATGGATGCAAAGCAGTAATTTGGTATGCGAACCGCAGGAGGTTTACAACATCAAAGGCGATGCTGCCCGTGTGGAGTTTATCAACCGCTTTAAGGAAGTACAGCGGCTGAAAACACAGCTTGACCAATACACCGACCTGAACGAAGAGCAAAAGTCAAAGATTGAACAGCTTTTGCCCGAAGAGCAATTGCGTTCGTTTAAAAGCTCTTATCTGGAAATTGCCAAGCAGTTGAAAGACATTCAGCAAAAAGAAGGGGACAAAGCCCCCGAAGATATTCAGCAACTCGATTTTGAATTTGTATTGTTTGCTTCTGCCGTTGTGGATTATGACTACATAATGGGGTTGATTGCCAGATACACACAAAACAAATCTGCTAAGCAGACAATGACCCGTGAGCAGTTGATTAGTTTGCTTAGTTCGAGTGCCAACCTGATGGACGAACGGGAAGATATTATTGACTACATCAATTCACTGGAAGCCGGCAAGGGCCTAAATGAACAGGAAATACGGGACGGTTACCAGCAATTTAAGGCAGAAAAAATAGCGAAAGAGTTAACCGATATTGCACAGAAAAACGGTTTGGAAACTTCGGCACTACAGCAATTTACAGAAGGCATTTTAAGCCGAATGATTTTTGATGGTGAAAAGTTGAGTGAGCTGTTTGCCCCTTTAGACCTGGGTTGGAAAGAACGCAGTCGAAGAGAAGAATGCTTGATGAAAGACTTTATACCCTTGCTCAAAAAACAGGCAGAAGGAAGGGAGATATCAGGTTTGAAAGCGTATGAGTAAGAACAACGAAAGTAAATTTGTGCCCAAGTATCGTTTTTCGGAGTTTGCGGATAGTGGGGAGTGGGAGGAGAAACAACTTGGTGAAATTGGAGAATTTATAGGAGGTGGGACACCAGATACTTCTGTTCAAGAGTATTGGAACGGTGAAATACAGTGGTTTACTCCAACTGAAATAAAAGAAAAAAATATCAAGAGAAGTTTGAGGACGATTACGCAAAAAGGATTGCAAAATTCTTCTGCAAAATTACTTCCTAATGGTACTTTATTAATAACTACAAGGGCAACTATTGGTGATGTAGGAATTGCTATTGAAGAATGTACTACAAACCAAGGATTTCAATCTCTTGTCGTTAACGATACAGAGAATAATTTATTCTGGTATTATTGGATTACTCAGCACAAAAATGAATTAAAACGCAAATCTTCTGGGTCAACATTTCCTGAAATTGGTAAAAATGAAATAATTAAAATAAAGGCATTTAGCCCTAATAAGGACGAACAAAAAAAAATCGCTGATTGCCTTTCGTCATTAGATGATGTCATTACAGCCGAGAGCCAAAAGTTGCAAGTGCTGAAAGAGCACAAGAAAGGGCTGCTGCAAAACATTTTCCCACAGGAAGGTGAAACTGTGCCGAAGTTGAGGTTTAAGGAGTTTGAGGATAGTGGCGAGTGGGAGAAGAAGAAGTTATGGGAAGTGGCAACTTTTGTAAATGAAAAAACACCATTAGAAAACCTTTCAATCAATACTTATATAAGCACAGAAAACATATTGCCAGATTATGCAGGTGTTATCATATCTTCAAAACTTCCTGTATTTGGAAATTTTACTAAATATAGAAAAGGGGATTTGTTGATTTCTAATATTCGACCATATTTAAAAAAGGTATGGTTTGCAGATAAAAACGGAGCGTGCTCAAACGATGTTATCGTAATTCGTGCAAATGTAATAGTTTCTGACATTTTCCTTTCTGGCTTGTTAAAAAACGATGCGTTTATTGGTTACATAATGAAAGGTGCGGAAGGTGTAAAAATGCCAAGGGGGGATAAAGATTCAATTAAAGAATTCGTGATATTATTCCCTAAAAACAAATCAGAACAACAAAAAATCGCTGATTGCCTTTTGTCATTAGATGAAATCATTACAGCCCAAAGCCAAAGGGTGGAAGCTCTAAAGCTCCATAAGAAAGGTTTGTTGCAGGGTTTGTTTCCTAATATTGATGAACAATAGTGGAAAAATTTCAGAATAAATACCGCATACCATCTGCCCGTTTGCCATATTGGGATTATGGGAATGTCGCATTGTATTTTATTACCATTTGCACCCACAGGCAGATTGATTATTTTGGAAAAATTGTGGTAGGGACGCAATGCGCCGCCACCGATGACGATGACGTCGACGTAGAGACGCAATGCATTGCGTCTCTACCGCAACCGCCACCGCCACCATCACCATTGCCATTATCGGCAACATCGGCATCGGCAACACCGCAAACCAACCGAATCATGCAATTATCCGAAATTGGTAAAATAATGGAATCGGAATGGTTAAAAACATTTGAATTGCGACCGGATATGAATTTGTATATGGGTGAATTTGTGGTGATGCCAAATCATTTTCATGCCATTATTGGTATTGGTGAAAATATATATAATACCGGACGTCGCGGTGATTGTGATTGTGGTGGTGGTGATGATGATTGTAGAGACGCAATGCATTGCGTCTCTACCCCCACGGCGACAACCCCAACGACAACGGCGACAAATGAAACGATAAATAAATTTGGACCACAATCCAAAAATCTGGCATCAATTGTCCGGGGATTCAAATCGTCTGTTACCGTTGCTACCCATAAAATCAATCCCAAATTTGAATGGCAATCACGTTATCACGACCATATCATTAGAAACGATGAATCATTTAATAGAATTACCAATTACATTATCCATAATCCTGAAAATTGGCAGGATGATAAATTTTTTCAACAATAATAAAATTGAATAATGACAGCACAAGACCAACAACAATTAGGTAAAACACTCTGGGCAATAGCAGATGATTTGCGCGGAGCAATGAATGCGGATGATTTTCGTGATTATATGCTTTCATTTCTGTTCCTGCGTTACTTGTCCGATAATTTCGAATCATCAGCAAAAAAGGAGCTGGGTAAAGATTATCCGGCACTGAAAGAGGACGATAAACGAACTCCGCTTTCTGTCTGGTACGAACAAAATCCGGGCGATGTACCGGAATTTGAAGAACAAATGCGCAAAAAAATACACTATGTAATCGAGCCGGAATATTTATGGAACAGCATTGCAGAACTGGCAAGAGTTCAAAATGGTGAATTGTTACGAACACTCCAAAAAGGTTTTAAGTATATCGAGAACAAATCCTTTGCAAGTACCTTTCAGGGATTATTTTCTGAAATCAACCTGGATTCTGAAAAGCTCGGCAGGAGTTACGAAGAGCGTAATAAAAAGCTTTGTACTATCATTCAGAAAATTGCTGAGGGCATCAATAAGTTTTCTACCGAATCAGATATTTTAGGAAATGCTTACGAATATCTGATTGGTCAGTTTGCGGCAGGTTCAGGAAAAAAGGCAGGAGAGTTTTACACGCCTCAAAGAATATCTGATATCCTTTCAGAAATTGTAACGCTTGACAGCCAGGAACCAGGCAAAGGCAAAAAGAAAAAGCTGAATAAAGTGCTGGACTTTGCCTGCGGTTCAGGTTCATTGCTGCTGAATGTTCGCAAACAAATGGGTACTAACGGAATTGGCAGGATTTTCGGACAGGAAAAGAACATCACCACTTACAATTTATCTCGTATGAACATGCTGCTGCATGGAGTAAAAGATTCAGAGTTTGAAATACACCACGGAGACACCCTGCTCAACGACTGGGAGATTTTGAACGAAATGAATCCTGCGAAAAAGCTGGAATTTGATGCCATTGTAGCCAATCCCCCTTTCAGCTATCGCTGGGAACCATCAGAAGCAATGGGAGAAGATTTCCGTTTTAAAAGTTACGGACTTGCCCCAAAATCAGCAGCAGACTTTGCTTTCCTGTTACACGGTTTTCATTTCTTAAGTAAAGAAGGAACAATGGCAATTGTTTTACCTCATGGTGTTTTGTTCAGAGGCGGTTCAGAAGAACGCATCAGAACTAAGTTATTAAAGGACGAAAACATTGACACCGTGATTGGACTTCCTGCAAACTTGTTTTTCTCGACAGGTATTCCCGTTTGTATTCTGGTTTTAAAGAAGTGCAAAAAGTTCGATGATGTTTTGTTTATCAATGCAGTTGACCACTTTGAAAAAGGCAAACGCCAAAACAACCTTCTGCCTGAACACATTGAAAAGATAGTTGAAACATACAGAGAACGTAAGGAAGAAACACGCTACTCGCGCAGAGTATCTATGGAAGAAATCGGGAAAAACGAATTTAATCTGAATATTTCACGTTATGTCAGCACATCTTTAGACGCAGTAATAATAGATCTAAATGAAGTGAATAAAAAACTGGCTGAACTTGACAAGGATATTGTAAAAGCAAGAGAAACGCATAACAAATATTTAAAGGAATTGGGACTTCCGCCGATTTAACGGAATGAAAGCCGGCGCACCACGACAGACGATTGAACGAACAATAGAGGGTGTAAAGAATTTTATGTGAATTACTGCTGTCCGAAATAAATTAAGTATCAGGGGAATATTTAATTTTCAGTTTTAACCGGACAGATTCCGGCTGGTTGTCAGATTAAACCCCCCTGTAATGGAAATAAATCCCATATATTTTTTACCGGCAATGATTAAGAGTGAAATTTGTCATACACTGCATTATAACTTTCATTATTCGCAAAACTTACGTATTTTTGACTTACAAATATTTATATCTGTATGCCCACGTAGCTCAGCAGGATAGAGCGTCGGTTTCCTAAACCGCAGGTCGGAGGTTCGAATCCTCTCGTGGGTACTTCGGGATAAATATAATCCCGCATGAATGAGTCCGCTCCGAAAAAGTCTAATCTGTCGATTTTGAATCTGAACTAAAATCGTAATGGGTTCTTTGTAAAATACCCTTTTCATAGTGAACTTCCCATCTCACATTAAGCCAGCACAATCAAATAATTTTCTTAATCATACTCATAATCATAATCGCTTCAGAGGGAAAATGAGTAAGATTATGATTATGAGGACAATATACCCTCTGATTTTATCAGGCTGATACCTGCGCGATTAATATGTCAGGGTGTATGAATGAATGCGTTGCTCCATTGAATTAATTGTAAAAAGGTTATATATTTTGACAGCTTTTAATTTAACGTAATTTATGGTTGATACGAATAGAATCTGTTTAAATTTCTTAATGACATTATAAGGAAAACGCTGATGAAATTACATTGCTTTGCCCTTCTTTTTGCGATTCTTCTTGCTGCATCCACCCGCGCGCAGGATACAACGACCGTTAACGCCAGGCTTGATACGGTAATTCAGTATCAGAAACAGATGCAGTACCAGCAGGAGAAAATTTATAATGAAACGGCGCGGTATAAAGACCCGCTAAAGAACAAAAAATATGGTTTTGAGCTTAATCCCGCACTATTGCTGATCAGTGTTACAAATAATTATTTCGCGGTAAGCGGTGGCTTTTCCCTCTTCGATGTTGACCGCAATGCCGAGATTGCTTTTCCTTTTTATATTCAGAACGGAGAAGGCGGCGGCTCGGATAAGCGACTGTTTGTCTGGGACCAGGATATTGTCTATCGCAGGTTCCTCGGACAGCATCAGGATGGATTCTATATCTCAGGGGGCTTGCGCCTGAGTTATGTCGATTATGAAGGAAATAATTCCGGATGGCAGAATACGTCTGACAACAGGATGAGGCTCGGCGCAATGTTCGGCATCGGGTATAGATATTTTTCGAGTTCGGGATTGTACTGGGGTGTCAGCATTTCTTATGGCTCATTCTTTGCCGAGGGAAATACCGTTATTTTTGGAACTGTAACGAACGGAGGCAGGCTGATTTTTGATATGGAGCTGTTTAAGTTTGGAATAGTATTCTAAAGAATTATATTTTTTAATCAAGGGGAAATTTATGGCGACAAGCGAAAAGACCAGACAATATTATCGCAAGCATGAAGGTCTTAAATTCAAAAGACTGGGCAAAACAGGTTTCATCACTTCTATATGCGGCTTTGGCTCTTACAGGGTTGACTACCGCGTGAAGCAACATGCCGAAGCTCTTGAATACGCTCTTAAAAGCGGAGTAAACCTCATGGATACTTCATCTAATTATTCCGATGGCGGCAGCGAAATTCTTATCGGCAATATTGTACATGATCTTATGGAGAAAAATATCGTTGAACGCGATGAACTGATTATCGTTTCAAAAGGCGGATACATCCAGGGTACCAATCTTACAACCGCCATGACTAATGAACAAAACGGCAGACCATATCAGCAGGTCGTCAAATGCGCTCCTGATTTGTGGCATTCAATTAGTCCTGATTTCCTCGCCGACCAGATAACCAACTCTCTCGATCGTCTCCAGTTGAATTACCTCGATGTTTACCTGCTTCATAATCCTGAGTATTTTCTTACTTATTCAAATGTCAGTGATATTAGAGATATCAGGAAAGAATATTACCAGAGAGTTAAAACGGCTTTTGAATATCTTGAAACGGAAGTCAGCAAAGGCCGCATCCGTTTTTATGGTATATCGTCAAATACCTTTGGCGAGGATGCTTCGAAAAGGAATTTCACATCGCTTGAATACATCGTTTCCATTGCTAATGAAATTGATAAGAATAATCATTTTGCCGTAGTTCAGCTTCCGCTGAATCTTATGGAAAAAGGGGGCGCGAATATTAAGAACCAGCAGAATGGAACAAAAACATTTCTTGAGGTGGCAAGGGAAAATAACCTCGGAGTGCTCATAAACCGTCCGCTCAATGCAGTCAGAGGGAATAAAGTTTTAAGGCTTGCCGATTTTGAGATTAAGGAAAACCGTACGCTTGATAAAACTCTCGATTTACTCGACAGTCTGCAGAAGATGGAGAATAAGATTGTTTCGGAATATGTTAATTCAATTGAGGCGGTTAATAAAGAGAAGAATGCTATCGGCGAATCAATTCAGCTTTCGGCGGTGCTTAAAGCAAATATAAAAAAGTTTGATAACGTGAGCCAGTTCAACGAGGTTAAAAAGGAGTATTTTATTCCGCGTACTAATTTTGCCGTAAATGAGATATATAAGCATTATTCAAGCGATCAGACCCTCATCAACAGGCTGAATCATTATGTTACTTCCGTTAATATTATGCTTGATTCGGTTGAAAGTCATCTGGCAATGGAATCGAATAAAAAAACCAGAATGGCTCATGACATAATTGAGCCTTTCCTGAATGAACAGCAACGGGCTTTGAGCTTATCGCAGAAGTCTGTGATGATGATTAACTCGCTACCAGGCGTAAGCTGCACTTTGCTGGGCATGCGCTCAAAAAAATATGTGGATGATATGCTCGGTGCGGTTAAGAGTAACTATATTCAGATGGCAAAAGAATTTTGGACAGGTAAATAATTAAAGGAGACAGAAATGGACATAAAACAATATCTCGCACAGCCCGGTAATAATTTCAGCCTTAAGAAATTTAAGACTGACGATGCAGGCGGCTTAACTTCGAAAGAAGAAGGCATAAAGAATCTTGAAGAAAATATCGTCAGAATGGCTGATCTTCAGGGAAAGCTTTACGCTCAGAATCAGTCATCGTTGCTTTTAATATTTCAGGGTATGGACGGTAGCGGAAAGGACAGTGCAATAAAACATGTGATGAGCGGACTTAATCCGCAGGGTACTCAGGTCTATAGCTTTAAACAGCCTTCGAAAGAAGAGATGGATCATGATTTCCTCTGGCGCATAAATAAGGCTCTTCCCGAAAAGGGTAATATCGGCATCTTTAACCGTTCACATTATGAGGAAGTTCTGATTGTAAGAGTGCATAATCTGATCGGAGGCGAGAAAATCCCCGGACGGTTTGCCAATGACAATATCTGGGACCTGCGTTATGAACAAATCAATGCTTTTGAAAAGTATCTCTATGAAAATGGCACGCGCATCATAAAATTCTTTCTGCATATTTCTAAGGATGAGCAGAAAAATCGATTCTTAAAAAGAATAGATGACCCGGCAAGGAACTGGAAAATAGTGGAAGAAGATGTTACAGAGCGCCGGTACTGGGATGAATATCAGAAATGCTACGAAAAGGCGATCAAAGCTACAAGCCAGAAAAGTGCGCCATGGTATGTGGTTCCTGGAGATAAGAAATGGTTTGCCCGTCTGCTGATTTCAGAAGTAATTGTCAAAACCATGGAAAACATAAATCCTGAGTATCCGGTAATTAACAGAGAACAAAAACAAAACCTCGCGAAGATAAGGGAAACCCTCTTAAACGAGAAAAGTTAACTGCCGGCAACCCCCTCACAAAAAGCGCATAGGTTATAGATATAAAATGAGCTAATGCGGTCTTCGTTTTAGCAGATAGTAAACTCCGGACAGGATTATGAATACCGGATAATAGTCTGATATTCCTGCGGCTATCCTGTTGGGAAAGTCGAATATCGTAAATCTTCTGACGAGGAACATTGAAAGAATAGATGAGGCAATAAGTATAAGTGAAGCGCTGAGGAATACGATATTTAAGCGGTTGTTGATGAAAAGCATTAAGAATCCGGCTCCGAGTATGAACAGGACTGACGGAAAAACAAGCATACCAGGCTGAATTATAGAGAAATGCTGAGTTACAAACAGGACTATGCCGGTAAGGAATATTGCCGTCCCGAGGAAAAGCTCCGCCCGCTGATGTGTATCTATCGTCAGGTAAACAGAAAACAATCCGAATATCAAAAATACACAGGATATGACCAGCGTAAGACTGACGGTGATTATTCCAAAGAATTTCAGCGTGAAGGCAAAAACAGAAAATATAAAGATGTAGTTTAGCATAGAGCGCTTATTAATATCCAATATTACCGCCGTTGTCTTCTTCCGGTACAATAATGGCAAATAAAAGATAAATCAATGCGCCGATGCCGAAGGTTATAAAGGTAAGCACCAGCCAGATAATGCGGAGAAGATTCGGCTTAACGTTCATGTAATCCGCAAAACCGGCGCATACACCGAATATCATTTTATCATGAACCGAACGGAAGAGTATGTCTCCGCTGTTATCAGTACCCTGTGGAGTTTCTTCCTCTTCATTTCGTAAATTTTCTATTGCGTTATCTGTCATGTTCTAAACTTATATGACTTATTAACTCATGTTACGCAAAATTCATCCCTGACTATGATTCTGATGATTAAATGATTAACTATGCTCCATTTCATGCTGACTGCATTATATATAAAACATAAGAATCACATAAATCATATACAGAATGAATTTTGCGTACATGAGCGGTTAAGAAACCCTGATTTATATCCGAAATCTTTTGAGCAGAGACGGGAAAATGCTGTTTATAAGCATAAAACCGGCTTTTTATTTACACAGAGGCTTGTGCAAAACCCACAACGGCTTGTGCAAAACCCACAATGGCTTGTGTAAAACCCACAATGGCTTGTGTAAAACCCACAATGGCTTGTGCAAAACCCACAACGGCTTGTGTAAAACCCACAATGGCTTGTGTAAAACCCACAATGGCTTGTGCAAAACCCACAATGGCTTGTGCAAAACCCGCAACGGCTCGTGCAAAACCTGTAAAGACTATTTTATAATCAAAAAGAGGGTTTGTTTGCCGGTCTAATGTCATTTTATGCCACCCGAATGTTCTTTTGAAAAAAAGAAGATGTATTTCGGGAATGCAGACTGTATTTTACATCCGCGCAATATTTAATTATTTTGCGGCAGACGTCTTAGCTGTGATGACATAAGCCATGTTTAACCGGCATTCATGCAATTTAGTGATTAATTTATGTTATACAGGAATGTCGGGACTATGATTCATTTCATACTGCCCGCGTTATTACATGAATCATAGTTCTGACATTTTTGCGTAACATGAGTTATTAATAAAACGAACACGCTATATTGAGGCGTGTTCAGTAAAATGTTATTACCTGAGATCATCAAGCATTACATTAAGCTTTGAGAGTTTATCTTCCCATCCGGCTTTTTTCTGTTTTTCCTTAGCAACGACATCGGGGGGAGCGTTGTTCACAAAATTTTCATTGGAAAGCTTCTTACTTACGCCGGCAAGACTTCCCTGCAGGCGGTCAATATCCTTTTGCAGTCTCTGGCGTTCAACTTCCAGATCGATAACACCTTCAAGAGGAATAAATATATCCGAGCCACTGACAACGGTCGATGCCGAGGCTTTGGGTTTCTCAAGGTTCTTGTCGTTAAAGATATTTTCCACCCTGCCAAGCTTCCTGATGTAATTCTTTTCATTCTCTGTAACCTGCCCGCCTCTGATGTAAACGTCAATAACGCGCGACGGGGGAATATTCATCTCGCCGCGGATATTGCGGATAGCCGTAACAATTTCCTGAACAAACTGAATCTCGTGTTCGGCTCCGGTATCTACGAGTGAAATATTAAACTCAGGGAAGCCGGAGATGGAAATGCTTTGACCTTCCTTTCTTTCTTTTATCAAATGCCAGATTTCCTCTGTAAGATAAGGCATAAAGGGATGAACAAGCCTGAGCATATCTTCAAAGAGAGACAAAGCGCGCGTAAGAACCGCTGATTTTACATTTTCATTGTCGGAATAGAGACGGCTTTTGGACATTTCGATGTACCAGTCGCAGAAGTCGTTCCAGACGTAGGAGTAGATAATTTTTACGGCGTTATTAATTTCGAACTTATCCATAGCATCGTTGATCTGCCTGAGTGTATTTTGGAAACGGGAGATAATCCATTTGTCGGCAAAGTCCAGATGCTTGTCTTTAAGCTCATCATTCAGTTCAACAGACTGAGCGTTCATCAGCAGATAACGCCCGGCGTTCCAAATCTTGTTGGCGAAGTTACGTCCGATATCGCATTTCTCTGAGCTGAAGAGGACATCCTGCCCAAGCGGGGCGAGATATAGTACAGAGAAGCGGAGAGCATCAGCGCCGTACTCGTCTATTACGTCCAGCGGGTCAGGGGAATTGCCTAAGGATTTGCTCATTTTGCGTCCCTGCATGTCGCGGATAACGCTGGTGAAGTAAACATCTTTAAAGGGAATATCGCCCATAAACTCAAGACCGGCCATAATCATTCTTGCAACCCAGAAGAAAATAATATCGGGAGCAGTTACGAGAGTATCCGTGGGATAGTAATACTGCTGTTCTTCTTTAGTAGTAAACACATCATGCGCCCAGAGCCAGCTTGAGGACCAGGTATCGAGCACATCCTCATCCTGTTTCCAGTTTTCGATATCTTCAGGCGGATTGACATCGCAGTAAATTTCATTTGTGTCCTTGTGATACCAGACAGGGATTCTGTGTCCCCACCAAAGCTGGCGCGAGATACACCAGTCATTAATATTCTTCATCCAGTGGGCGTATGTTTTTGTCCAGTGGTCGGGATGGAAATGGATACGGCCTTCTTCAACCGCTTTGAGGGCAGGAGCGGCGAGTTCATCCATCTTTAAGAACCATTGTTCGGAGAGGTAAGGCTCAATCGGCACGCCGCCACGTTCGGAGTAGCCTACTTTATTTGTATAATCTTCAACCTTGTGCAGCAGACCGAGTTCTTCAAACATATCGACAACCTTTTTGCGTGCATCGAACCTGTCCAGTCCCTGAAAATCAGCCGGTACATTTTTATTTGTCGAAGCATCAGGGTTAAAGATATTAATACAACCGAGGTTATGACGCTTACCCATCTCATAGTCATTAACATCGTGTGCGGGTGTAATCTTTACGGCGCCGGTGCCAAATGCCATTTCTACATACTCGTCCGCGAAGATAGGTATTTCGCGGTTTACAACAGGTAGAAGAACCTTTTTGCCTATCAAATCTTTGTAGCGTTCATCATTCGGGTTAACTGCGACACCGGTATCGCCAAGCATTGTCTCGGGACGGGTGGTGGCCACAATAATAAACTCATTGCTTTCTTTTACAGGGTATTTAAGATACCAGAGTTTGCCATTTACCTGGCGGAATAAAACTTCCTCATCTGAAATTGCCGATTTTGAAACAGGGCACCAGTTGACCATGCGGAAGCCGCGGTAGATCAGCCCTTTTTTATAGAGAGCTACAAATGTTTCGATAACTTTAGAATAATAATGAGGGTCCATCGTGAAGCGTTCGCGTTCCCAGTCGCAGCTTACGCCAAGTTTTCTGAGCTGTCTGGTAATGATGCCGCCATATTTATGAGTCCATTCCCAGCAATGTTTGAGGAATTCATCGCGCCCGATATCTTTTTTATTAATGCCCTGTTCCTTCAGGAAATCGGTTACCTTAGTTTCCGTTGCTATTGAGGCATGGTCTGTTCCTGGAACCCAGCAGGCGTTATATCCTTTCATTCTCTTATAACGAACAAAGGCATCCTGGATAGTATTATTAAGTATATGACCCATTGTCAGAATGCCGGTTACGTTTGGGGGAGGTATCACGATTGTATAAGGCTTTTTGTTCCTGTCAATTTCTGAATGATATAATTTATGAGCTTCCCAGTAGGACCTCCACTTATCTTCAACGCTGTCAGGATTATAGGCTTTAGGAATTTCGACAAATTTAGCTTCGGACATTTCTTTTACTCAGTCTATTAAAAAATCAGTCCAAATATACTTAAAAATAGATGATATTTTGAAGCATTTGTTTTACATACCGGGGCTTAAATGAATTATTAATTATAAAATATACAAAAAATACTACCGGAACTGACCGCTGTTGTTTAAATATTAATCGTTATATTTCGGTTATATATAATATTATTTTGTTTGAATATGAGAAAATTGTGAAAGTTAAAGAGAAAATCCATATAAATATCGGAGAGTTGCGTGCCTCAAAAAAACCGGCAATACTTCAGACAGTACTTGGTTCATGCGTAGCGGCATGTCTTTATGATCCGGATATGAGAATTGGAGGGATGAACCATATTTTGTTGCCGGGGGAAGTGGATTTATGTTCCTTTAATGATTCTGCCCGCTTTGGTATTAACGCTATGGAGCTTTTGATAAACAAGATTATCGGTCTTGGTGGAATTAAGAAAAATCTGGTAGCGAAGGTTTTTGGTGGCGGCCATGTCTTACCGGGATTCTCAACAGAGAATTCGATAGGCAAGCAAAATGTTGAATTCGTTAAACAGTTTCTTGAAATAGAAAAAATAAAAATAGTCAGTCAGCATACTGGCGGCATTATTACGCGTGTTGTTTATTTTCACACAGACACAGCCGAAGTCCTGCTCAAAAAAATCAAGTCTAACTTCTATAAGACTATTCAGGAAGAAACAAATTATCTGAATAATCACAGCACAGAGATTATCAGACCGGATGTTACTCTTTTCTAAAAATAATATCCGGTTTGTCTTATTCACTCATAATTCATCCGAGACTGTGATTCTTTTGATTACGATGATTTTTATGACAGCGCAGGTCATTAACCGGCTTTGCCCTGAACAGGTAAAGGCAGAGGAAAAGGTAAATAGAACCCCGCGGGGTTCTATTGTGTTTTACTTTATCTTTGCCTTATACCCCGACAGGCGCAGTCAGCATGAAATGAATCATGGTTAATCATAAAAATCATAGTTCTGACAATTTTGCGTAACATGAGTAAGATTATGAAAAACATCTCCACTATGGTTCTCTGAGGGATGCGCGAGACTCTCGGAGAGCCTCGTTTGACTCTCAGAGAACCGCGCGAGACTTCCTGAAAATGATTAAGATTAAGAAAAAACATCGCTTCCGTGGTTCAATCTTCACCATGGGTTAAAGCCCGTGTCTATGAACTCCGCAACAATCAGATTCATGTCAATTATAATCCTGCCCTGATATGTTAAATCTGTGATTATATATTGCACCAAAACAAATATAAAGTTATTTTTAGCAATGATTTCAAGCGAAGATAAAATAAAGTTAATCGAAATTACCAGACGGTACAATGCTTCTAAATTATACCTGTTTGGTTCAAACCTTGACCCTGACAGGGAATCAAACGATATTGACCTTGGAGTGGAGGGCATTCCTGATAAACTATTCTTTAAATATTATAGCGAACTGATATTCAGTCTTTCCAAACCTGTTGACTTAATCGACCTTAGAAAAAACAGCATGTTTAATGATATTGTAAAAAGAGAAGGACTTCTTATCTATGGATAAATTATCTCAGAAGATCAGCCCTGAATTAGAGAATATCGAAAAGTTATTAATAGAAATACCTCAGCATACTAAATTGCCATATCTGTCTGTACTTGAACTGGCTGGCGCAACCGCATTCCTTCATAATTTCTACAATGGAATTGAAAATATATTAAAGCAAATATTTATTTCTTCCCGTGTTGATATCCCTGCAGGGAAATCCTGGCATAAAGAGTTGCTTGAATCTGCTGTTAAAGAGAACTTTATCTCCGAAGATTGTAGAACTAATCTGGGTGAATATCTGGCTTTTCGCCATTTTTTCAGCCATGCCTACGCACTCGATCTGTATGCCGATAAGATGGAGCCTCTTGTTGAAAATCTTCAGACTGTTTACACTTCGTTTAGAAATGAAATAAGCAGATTTTTGTGAAAACTCTGCGTACAATTGCTGATATCCCAGGTATCAAAATAATCATAACAGTTCGGGGGTACTACAAAGGCAAAGATAAAGACAAAGTAAAACACAATAAATTCCGCGGGATTCTCTTTGCCTTTACCTGTTCAAGACAAAGCAGTTAATGACCTGCGTTATCATAAAAATCATCATAATCAAAAGAATCACAGTTCTGACAATTTTGCGTAACATGGGTAAGATTATGATTAAGAAAAACATCTTCACCATGGGTTAAAACCCACGGCTATGAAACCCGCAGTAATCATAACTCTCTCTCCCCTGCCCTCTCTGTGTAATCCGTGTAATCCTTTTAATCCGTGATTCAGAAAGATGTGACGGATACTGCAGAATGTATTTTTTTCCATTGCCACGGGTTTAAACCCGTGGAATAGTAATTTATATACCGGCAGCCCTTCCGCTAATGACATTATGCCCATACCCCTTTTAAAAAATAAACCGACCGCTAAAGCGGAAAATTAAATAGTCAAATTGCCTAATCCTCAAGGCACCTGACACTGAAGCCGAAACTCCTGTAACGGTTGTACCGGTAGATATTACTATCATTGTAGCTCAGGTACATGTAGTACGCAGTCGTGGCATCGTACTTCGTGGAACTCCAGTAGTAAGGGTAGTACGCTAAATAGTAGAAGCTACCATTGCTGTAGCGGTAGCCGGCGAGGAGCGCGGAAAAACCGGTCGTGTTTGTGCCTGCTCCGCCATAAGATGCATTCCCTTGTCCTACTGCTTTTAACGCATTGCTGTTATTGCCTGCCGATGACGCTAATGTCGCAAACTCTGCGTCTGTTGGTATATGCCACCCTGTCGGGCAGATGCCTTTTGACCCGGCAGTCGTGCTGTAACCCATCGCTTCATCCCACTGGTATAAGCCCCCGTACGTTGCACAGTTTGAAGGTTTATCATCGTAACAATACTTCTCTGTTGTCCCGTTGTTTGTCTGGTCTCCGCTCCCCTTTACCATTGTTCCAACGTCAAGATTTTCCTTTAACCAGCACTGGTTGCCTATCTGTACCGTGTTATACGTCTTTCCCGAATACGTTACAGTTGATTTACCGCATGTGAATGGCGGTTCTCTGGTGGTAAACTTCCGCACAACAGATGGAGATTCCCCGTAACGGTTTAACGCTGTTACTCTCCAGTAATACGGTGTCAGATAACTTAACCCGCTTACTGTCTGACTTGTAGCGGTCCCGACATTCTTACTATAATCCGGATTCGTAAATGAACTGTTCCCTGCAACTTCTAATTTATAACTTGTCGCATCGCCGCCTGGCTTCCATATCAGTGTCGGAGATTCGGATATATCAGTCACCCCGTCATCGGGAGATGCCAGGTCCGGAGCTGCGGGCTTTATTAATCCCCAGTTTACTGTATTTGAGTACCCGGATTTATTAGCCGCAGATGTCGATCTTACCCTGAATGAATATGTCTTACCGGCTTCGTAATTATAACCAATACCTGCGGACGTTGTATTTGCATCTGCCGTTTTCACCAGGCTGTAATTCAGTCCGTCCGCGCTTCTTTCTATCTCAAAGCCGGTTTCATAAGACGAATTGTCTTTCCAGGTTAGTACTGCCATTGTATCGGCAGGGAAACTCACGGTTAATTCAGAAGGCGCGCCAAACGCAGCAACCGCAGCCTGCGTTATCCCGTATTCGCTCCTGTTCTGGTCGGCTGCCGCCTGTACCCTGAAACTATAGGTTTTACCCGCCTGAAAATTATACTTTGCAGTAAGAGTCGTTACCTTAACAACCTCGCCCAGCTTCTGCCAGGTATTGCCGTCTCCGCTTATCTCTACGGTAAAAACAAACGCCACGTCCGGTCTGATGTACTTCCAGTTTACAGCAGCCATCGTATCCGCGGAAATCGTTACCGTAAAATCCGTTGGCGCACCAAGTTTATTGTCGGGATCATACGGACTGTCGAATACATAATCCTTTTTGCATGAGTTAAATAAAACAGCCGTTAAGAAGACGATTAACAAAATAACCGATAATTTTTTCATTGACCACTCCGATAATTTATTACTTTAAATCAGAACTATGATTCATTTTATGCTGATTGCGTTATCGTATTAATCATTTTTCCAAAAGCGAGTATGAGTATAATTAAATATGGGTTCTGTTCTTCGTTTTAATTTAATTCACCCACTGAAATACTCTTACATAATCAATAACCATCTGTTGCGGAAAAATAGAAGGAACTACTCCATACTTCCCGCCCCAGTTGCCACCTACGGCGACATTCAGAATAAGATGAAAATTCTTATTAAAAGGCCATGCCTGCCAGCCTGTATTTTCGTTAATCATAGTAAAATATTTTACATCATCTACAAATATATTTATCGAATCCTTATTCCATTCGAGAGCATAGACATGGAATGCAGTTTCAGCATCGGGCACAGCAGTAACAGCATTCTTCTGACGGTTGTTCATACCATTATAAAGATTACAGTGCACAGCGCCGATTACATTACCCGGATCGTAACCTACATGTTCCATAATGTCTATTTCTCCGTTATCAGGCCATTTACCGTTTCCATAAGTTTTATCTGTAGAAAGCATCCAGATAGCAGGCCAAGTGCCCGTACCGCCCGGAAGTTTTGCTCTTATCTCAAAACGTCCGTAAGTCCAGTCACCCTTGTCAGCGCTTACAAGCCGCGCCGACGTGTAGCTGCTATTGTTATATTGTTCGTTGCGGGCTTCGATTATCAGCACAGTATCTTTAACGCGGGCGTTATTAAGGTTTTTGAAGGTATAATATTCAAGCTCGTTATTCCCCCAGCCCGAGAGTCCGGTACCAACATCGTAACCCCATTTTGTCGAATCGGGCAGTCCGTTATAATTAAACTCATCCGACCAGACCTGAACCCAGCCCTTTGGCGTAATTGTATTAGAAGGAGTTGTAAACGACCATACATCCGACCAGTCAGAAGCTCCCGAATTACTAATCGCGCTTACGCGCCAATAATATGTACTTAAAAGGTTCAGTCCGCTTACTTGTTTACTCAGGTTATTTCCAACATTTTCGTTTACTACTAAACTTGTACTGGAAAAAGAATTATCCGTTGCTGCCTGCAATATATAACTCGCGGCGCCTGGAACTGTATTCCAGGTAAATAATGCAGGAGTAATGCTCTGAGTTGCCGCGCCATTGCCCGGCGAGGATAATCTCGGTGATTCCAGTAATACGCCACTGTTAACGCGTTCATCCTTAAGACACCTGACGTTGTAACCATTACTCTTAAAGTCAGGACCAACATAAACCAAAGCCGTCATTACGCAGGGTAATGCGGTCCACAACCGTGGCATCATTAGGTTTGACCTCGGTGGAACTCCAGTAAGTAGTATTGATGAGAAGATCATAGAATCCCATATTTGAATTGCGGTAGCCCGCGAGCAGAGCAGAAAAACCGGTCGCGTTTGTGCCTGCTGTTGTTCCGGTTGCCATTAACGCATTGCCGTTAGAGTTTACCGATGTTGCCAAGGCCTGTAATTCTGTATATGCCGGAATGTGCCAGCCTGCGGGACAAATGCCTTGTATATCTCCTGCTAATGCCGGGTTTGCCACCGTACTGTTCATCGCGCCGTTTTTATATCGCACCGCTTCCGCCCATTGGTAATAACCGCCATAGATTGCACAATATTCAGAATTATCGTACCAACAATACTTTTCTATCGCGCTGTTGTTAATCTGGCCGGAATTTCCACTCATCATCGCCCCTGCGTCAAGGTTCTCCTTTAACCAGCACTGGGAACCTATCTGGACTGTATGATATATTTTGCCGGCATAACGAACCGTAGTATCGGCGCAGGGTCCGCCATCGATTACTAAATCGTTTGCTATTATTTTTATCATGAAATCCGGGTTATAAGCGCCGGAGTATGTCAATTTTATTGTCTTGCCTAAGCCGATCGCTACATTAGCCCCGATATCGCCCGTTGCTGCATCAGGAGAATTATAATCATAATCCCATGGAACCCCGCCATCGGACGATACTTCCATACTTATGTTAACGGAACTTTGTTCTGTGTCCGTTACATCGTATGTAACAGTTACCGTTGTCCCTGTTATACTGAACACCACATTTGAAACTACCGGATTTGTGTTTGTCGTTGTTTGAGACCATAATTGAGAGGCAAATAGAAAAGACAGGATTACGCAGCACAGTTTAGTTCTTGTTTTCATTTCTTACTCCATTTTTGATAATTAATAATAATATTTACCAACAGCATTTTCTTTGTCGCCGTATAATTACCGAATGGCTTTTATGGGGAATCGCATCCCAACTCTTAATCATACTCTTTACTCATTTCCCCCCAAAGCGATTATGATTATGATTAAGAGTACGATTAAAAACTGGATTATAATTCCTGCGCAATAGTAATCAGCTTATAGTTACTCCGGCAAACTTAGTTACGTACTTCCCCATAAACTGAGCTATGTTCCTGTAAGCTTTCTCCAGTATTACTTCGTTGGGGAGGAATGCCACGCGGAAATGCTTTGTCCCCGGATACTGACCGAAGCCGCTGCCGTGAACTAAAACTACTCCGGACTCTTTTAGAA
>JBAXDX010000046.1:0-21889 GCA_037140715.1 Ignavibacteria bacterium | reverse complement strand
CATTATGGGTTTTGCACGAGCCATTGTGTGTTTTACACTCGTCATTATGGGTTTTGCACGAGCCATTGTGTGTTTTACACTCGTCATTATGGGTTTTACACGAGCCATTGTGTGTTTTACACTTGGCGTTATGGGTTTTACACGAGCCATTGTGTGTTTTACACTCGGCGTTATGGGTTTTACACGAGCCATTGTGTGTTTTACACTCGGCGTTATGGGTTTTGCACAAGCCATTGTGTAAATAAAAAGACGGTTTTATGCTTGCAAATGGCATCCTCCCGTATTTGCTCAAAAGACTTAGAATATAAATCAGGGTTTTTTAACTGCTCATGTTACGCAAAATTCATCTCCATATATGATTTGTGTAATTTTTATGCTTTATATGATAATGCAGCCAGCATGAAATGGATTGTAGTTAATCATTTAATCATCAGAATCATAGTCAGGGATAAATTTTGCATGACATGAGTGAATAAGAAAGTTAAACAGGACATCTGAATAACCGTACAAAGAAATAAAATCTATCTTTCACAAAATAAAAGGAGCGCTAAAATGAAATCAACACACACACATGCTTTATTATTAATTATTCTTATGTTCGCAGTCAGTCATCTGAATGCCCGGCAGGGGCACTTTCGCCCTGATTCGCTGACTGTTGTAACAATATCAGGAAAGGTTATTGTAACCGTAGCTACTTTCCAGGATACGCTTAAACACAATGATTCCGTGGTAACCCGTACTGTTACAAAGTATTTTCTTGATGCTAATACAAATGGAATCGCTGAATATGAATTAAACTTTGGTCCTGACTGGTATAGCCCGGACAGTAGCGATGCCGTAAGACCGTTGGATGGCGAGACTGTCGTTATAAGCGGGGGGCAGGCAAACCGTCTTACCAGAGACAGCCTCATAATGGTTATCGTCTATGATATAAACGACAAGTTCTGGCGCAATCCTTATGATGCTTACTGGAATAAGATGGGAACCAGTCCGCATGACGGCCGTGGCAGAGGGCATAAGGGTTATGGCTTTGGTTTTATGCACGACTCGCTTACAACTATCACAGTTTCGGGCGTTGCGCTTGTCGATACAACCTTCAGAAATGAACAATTCTTTATTGATGTGAATAATGATCAGACAGTTGATTATATTCTGAACTTCGGACCTTATTGGTATAACCCGTCTTCGAACGCCAAAAGACCTGCGGTTGGCGATTCGGTTGTGATTGTCGGCGGTTTATTAAATAAAAGGACGGCTCCGATGATTATAGTTTACAGCATCAACGGGCAGGTATGGAGAGACAGCATTACCGTAGGCAAGGACCTGGGCGGATGCTGGTCAGGCAAAGATATTAAACAGGGATCAACTTTCCATTCGCCTTTTGACACAAACAGTTTTGTTACAATGCGTCAGGGCTGGTCAGGTGGTGGTATGATGAATAATGATCTTTATGGACAGATACTTGAGCTTGTGCCTGGCGATGTTCCAAATCAGGGGAATGAAAAAGTTATGGCTGCTTATGAAATAAGTCTCTTTGACAGAAACGGAAATAATGTGATGCTTCAGAACGGTAAGGTCGGCAATCATATAAACTTTGGAAGCTCTGCGCAGGTACAGCTTCATTTTACTGATTATCAGCTTCAGTGGAATAATTTCAATAAGAGTACGGTTCAGGTTAAGTACTGGGATAACAATTCTGACAACTGGACGACAGTAAGCAATGCATCGCTTAGTCCGGCGACTAATTCTGTTTCATTCTTGCAAAATACCGTTGGCGGTCTTGTAATCCTGACGGCTGAACAGTCAGCGGTTTCAGATGTAGTTGCTGATAACGCGCAGGCTGCAGGCAGCTATGCTCTCAGTCAGAATTATCCTAATCCGTTTAATCCGACTACGGTAATTAACTACGCTATTCCTAAGGCGGGCATGGTAACGCTGAAGGTTTACAACATACTTGGCAAAGAGGTAGCCACGCTGATTAGCGGAAATCAGGTACAGGGTTCTTATTCAGTTGAGTTCAATGCTTCGGATTTCCCCAGCGGGATGTACATATACCAGTTAAAGTCTGCTGATTTTGTAACAAGTAAGAAGATGCTGCTGGTGAAATAATTTCAGGCGGAGTCTTAACGACATACTTACCTGCGGGATAAATTAAACTTATCTGCATCCCGCGTAAACGCATAATAAATCAGCCCGCTGGGGATCGTTTCCTGGCGGGCTGATTTGCGTTTATGCGCTCTGAATCCATCCGAAAAGACAGGAATAATACAAATAACGTTTTATATTAGCCATAATTAGCCGTACTTTTGCGTATAGAAAAATGTATTTGTAGCTTTGCAGTCCTTTAATGACAACTTTATAGAACTTAATATGTACGCAGAAATTGTTTTCCCGCTGCCATTCCGGAATTCCTTTACTTATATCATACCCGAAGACCTTTGCGAACTGGCTCAGGTTGGCGTAAGAGCCGTTGTCCCATTTGGAAAAAGAATTATGACGGGATTCATTATAGGTGTAAGTGAGACTACGCAGGTTAAGGATAAGTTAAAACCAGTACAGGACATTCTCGACTCAGACCCTGTCTTTAATAATGAATCTCTTAAGTTCTATCAGTGGATATCCGACTATTACCTCAGCTCTCTTGGCGAAGCGTTGCGTTATAGCGTTCCTTCAGGACTGGAAGTTGAATCTAAAAAGAAAATTATTTGTGAAAAGCAGCTATGTCTTCTGCTTCTAAGTCAGGAGAAGAATCAGAAGAGCGTAAAGGCTAAAGTGTTAAAGACGCTTAGCGGGCATGAGACTATTTCAATTTCATCGTTGCAGAAAGAGACGAAGAAGAAAAGTATATATAGCGTACTGCGGGATCTGGAGCGGCAGGGAGCGGTTACTATACTTAATGAGCTTGAGAAGGCAAAGGTTTCTATCAGGATGGTTAAGTATGTCAATCTTGCAAAACCTTTGGATGAGATATTCTCTATTATTCCTGAAATTGAAGCACGTTCGCCGAAACAGATAATGATTGTTATGGAATTGCTAAGGCAGAAGGGCGTGGCTGTGCTGCTTTCAGAATTATTAAAGAAAACCAGTGCGTCAAAGTCTTCAGTCGACAGTCTTGAACAGAAGGGTATCATTGAAATTATAGATAAGGAAGTGCAGAGGAAATATACCGAATTTTATGATGAAGAAGGTACCGAGTTTGTGCTGACCGCAGAGCAACAGAATGTAGTAGGGGAGGTCTCTGGCAAAATTGAGTCTGAAGAATTTCAGGTTTATCTTCTTCATGGCGTAACCGGTTCGGGGAAGACGCAGGTTTATATTGAGTTGACAAAAAAAGCTCTCGCCAAAGATCGGAATGTCATCATACTTGTGCCGGAGATATCTCTTACGCCTCAGATTACCGCGCGGTTATTCAATAATTTTGGGGAGAAGGTAGCCGTTGTTCACAGTCGCATGTCAAGGGGCGAGCGATACGATATATGGCGGGGAGTAGTGCAGGGGAAATTCCGCGTTGTGGTTGGCGCGCGCTCCGCTTTATTTGCTCCGCTTAATAACGTAGGTCTTATTGTTGTCGATGAAGAGCATGATGCCAGCTATAAGCAATTCGATAATGTTCCCAAATACCAGGCACGCGATGCTTCGATAATGAAAGGGAAAGTTAGTGGCTGTCCCGTTCTGCTTGGTAGCGCAACTCCTTCAATTGAGAGTATGTATAACGCGAAGATGAATAAATATAAGCTTCTCGAACTTACAGAAAGAGCGGATAACGCTAAAATGCCGGAGATAAAGCTTGTAAATATCTCAGTCGAAAAGAAAAAGAAGAAGATGGAGAATGTCTTCAGTCGCATACTGCTTGATGAAATCTCGAAGCGGCTTGTCCGTAAAGAGGGAGTGATTATACTTCAGAACCGGCGGGGATTTGCAACTCAGGTTTATTGCGAAGACTGCGGAGAGAACGAGATGTGTCATAATTGTTCGGTTCCGCTGGTCTTTCATATAAATAAAAATACTCTTCAGTGCCACTATTGCGGGTTCATCAAACCTGTGCCAAACGCCTGCACCAACTGCGGTTCGCTTAAGATAAAGTATTTCGGCGCGGGTACGCAGAGAGTTGAAGATGAACTGGAGTATTATTTCCCTGATGCGAAAATAGAAAGGCTGGATTCAGATTCGGTAAGTAAGAAAGGCTCACTTGGACTTATACTCAACAGTTTCAGGAAAGGGGAGATAGATATGCTTGTCGGCACTCAGATGGTTTCCAAAGGTCTCGATTTCTCAAATGTTACACTTGTCGGAGTAATCTCCGCCGAGACAAGCCTGTGGATGCCGGACTTCAGGGCGGATGAAAGGACTTTCCAGTTATTGACGCAGGTATCAGGTCGCGCCGGACGCAGTAAGGCGGAAGGCGAGGTTATAATTCAGACGCAGAACGATAAGCATTTCGTTTTGCTTAAAGTTGTAGATAATGATTATCATGGTTTCTACGAAAAAGAAATTGTATTAAGGGAATCTTTGGGCTACCCCCCATTTAGCCGTCTCTGTCTGATTGAAGCCAAAGATGAGAGCGAGGAAGACGCCAGAGGCGCGATTCATGACTTCTACAATCATCTGAAAGCTTATGAAAAAGGATTAAAGATAAGTCCGCCTTCGGAAGCGATTATATCTAAAATAAAAAATCAGTACCGGTTCCATATATTAATCAAAAGCAACCGCGGAACAGACCCGGGAGGCGCGTTGTTGAGGGCTGCTGTTCTAAACTCGTTTATTAACTTTAACCAGAAGTCCCGCTTTCGTAACATAAAGCTTTTCTTTGACATTGACCCGCAGAGCGTTCTCTAATTGAGAGCGGGAAAAGTCTCCGCATCTGCCGGACGGGTAAAAGGTTGTCCGGCTAAAAGGATTTTACATGCTTATAAGATCGTTGTAGATTACAAAAGCCATAAAGAGTAACAGTATAACAAACCCTGTATTTTGAATAGCCATTTTGATTTTTATCGGAATTTCTCTTTTAATAATGCCTTCAATAAGGATTATTACAAAATGTCCGCCGTCAAGCACAGGGAAAGGCAGTATATTAAGTATCGCCAGACTAAGGCTTAATGTAGCAAGGAAGAATATAAAAGTTAAGAAACCGCTCTGTGCTGATTTTGCCGCATACTGTGCTATTTTAACCGGCCCGCCAAAGGCTGAAGAGAATTCAATATTGCCGCTTACTACATTGCCGAGCATAGAGAAAGTCAGCTTTGTAAATTTGCCGATGTCGGTAACGCCGTTCAGCAACGATTCTGCCAGACCGGTGGACTTATAATCGATTATTCCGTTGAACCGGGCATTAAGCATCACTCCGATTCTGCCGTCTTTGCCAGGAGTAACTCCGAGCGTAACTGTATCCTGACCGCGCAGTAGTTTTACAGGGATTGTCTTTCCCTTATTTGCCGAGATAATTGAAGTTGTCTGCCGGCTACCGGCAATATATTCATTATTGACGCTGATAAATATATCACCTTTTATTATCCCTGCCTTACTGGCTGGGAATCCTTCTATCACGCTGTCGGCGGAGACCTCGTAGCCTGAAGGCATTAGTACCATCTCTCCTCTGCCCGATTCCTTTGCAAAGGTTTTTTGGGGGACTATAATAGTTTGCTCATTGCCGTTTCTTTCAATCTTTACTTCAAGGTCTTTTGTCATGTTATCCATAAAGACGGGAGTCATAACATCTTCCCAGTGAACAGTCTTCCTGCCATTAATTGAAATTATCCTGTCATTCTGCCTGAATCCCGCTTTACCGGCAGTACTGTTCTGCGCAACGTAACCGATTTTAGTTGTACGGACAAGCTCTTTTTGCTGAAAGAAATTAACGCTGGCAAAAATAAAATATGCGAGCAACAGGTTCATCAGTACGCCCGCGGTAATGACAAATATCTTAGATACTGTTGGCTTTGCTCTGAATTCATAGGGCTGAGGTTCTGTGTTGGCGAACTTAACATCGAAACTTTCATCGACCATTCCTGCAATCTTTACATAGCCACCCAGAGGCGCGATGCAAAGACGGTAGTCAGTATTGCCCATGCCGTCAAAATCATCCGGCAGGTTCCCGAGTGTAAAACCGGTTAGTTTATTCCATCCAAATAATCTTTTGCCGAAACCGATAGCAAATACATCAACTCTCATCTTAGAAAGTTTGGCAGCCAGAAAATGACCAAACTCATGAACAAATACCAGTATGGCAATTGTTATTAAAAAATATATTATATAGCCCATTAGAAAAAACTCCCATTTAATGCAAAATATTGTTCATTATGAAATCAAAAAAAGAACTAACTTTATTTGTATCTGTTAAGAAGCAAAGAACTAATGTCGCTCATTCTTCCTCTTAATCAGAGTCTTATTTATATCCTGAAATGAGTAATGTTACGATTATAATTAAGAAAACAACTTAGCGGCAAACGCGCGGGTCTGTCTGTCGCACTCGAAGATAATATCAATCCCGGGCACTCTGTGGTTCTCTATATTGTCGAGCGAACATTTTATTATTTCAGGTATCTGGTGAAATTTTATTTTCCCGTCAAGGAATTTACTTACGGCTACTTCGTTAGCAGCGTTAAGAATGCAGGGAGCCGTGCCCCCTTCTTCGATTACATCATAAGCAAGCTTAAGACACTCAAACTTTTCCATATCAGGTTCAAAGAAAGAAAGGTCTCTTATCTTAGGCATCTCAGTTCTTTGTCCCGTTGTCTTCAGACGTTCGGGATATGCAAGTGCGTATTGTATTGGCAGTTTCATATCCGGCAGTCCAAGCTGCGCCTTAATTGAACCATCAACAAATTCAACCATCGAATGAACTATCGACTGCGGATGAACTACTACCACAATCTTATCTTTCGACACTCCGAAAAGCCATCGTGCTTCAATTACTTCAAGCCCCTTGTTCATCATTGAAGCCGAGTCGATTGTTATCTTGCTACCCATCTTCCAGTTCGGATGATTAAGCGCTTCGGCAACGGTTACTTCTCTAAGAGTCTCTTTCCTTCTGTGCAGGAATGGTCCGCCGGATGCAGTAAGTATCAGCTTATCAACTTCCGCCGGATTTTCACCCGCGAGGCACTGGAATATTGCACTATGCTCCGAGTCAACCGGAAGCAACTCCGCTTTATATTCTTTACACAGATTTGTTATCAGTTCTCCTGCCGCAACGAGAGTTTCCTTATTTGCGAGTGCAATTCGTTTGGAAAGTTTTATGCTCTCAACCGTGGGCGCAAGTCCTGCAAAACCCACAAGCGCGCTTACCATAATATCGTAATTATCCCGGCGTGCAGCTTCCGTCAGCCCTTCATCGCCGCTTAATACCTCACATTTACCATTCAGACGTGTCCTTAACGTATCCGCACTATGTTTATTCCGCACTACAACAAGATCCGGGTGAAATTCTTTAATCTGTTCTTCAAGGATATTAATATTTGAGTTAACTGTCAGGGTTTTTACCCGGAATCTTTCAGGAAAGTTCCTGATGACATTCAGAGTATTAACGCCGATTGATCCTGAAGAACCAAGTATAAGTATTTCTTTCATACATCTCTGTTTTTTTTAACAATGAAAGTTATCAAAGTCCCCCCTCTTAATCAATTTAATTACTGCAGATTTTATTATTCTTCATCATTTTATCTGAAGCGGAGAGGATTATGAGTATGAGTATAATTCTGAGAAAAAATCACTATATCGTAGTCTGAATGAATTTTATTAAGTGGCGTTTTTTGTTTTATTTCGGCATTTTAAAGTAAATAAAAATTTTTCTTTTTTAGGAGAACTTATGCCGGTTATCAGACCATTTAAGGCGCTAAGACCAGATAAGAATGTTGCAAGCCTTGTTGCCAGCGTTCCTTATGATGTTGTAAATCGCGAAGAAGCAGCTTTCTTTGCCAAAGGTTACCCAAATAGTTATTTAAGAATCACACGCTCTGAAATTGAACTGGACAATTCAGTTGACCCTTATTCCGGGGAAGTTTATAAGAAAGCCAAGGCTAATCTTGAAAGAATAAAACTGGACGCTCCGCTTCTTACGGATGACTGCTCGCATTTCTATGTATATAAACTTGTTATGGGACTCCGGGAGCAGACAGGCGTGGCAGCGACTTTTTCAACTGTGGATTATGATAATAATAGCATTCTTAAGCATGAAAAAACCCGCAGGGAAAAGGAAGACGACAGAACTAATCATATAGTAACTACCGGTGCTCAGACAGGACCTGTATTCCTCACTTACCGCGGCGTGGCAAAGGTTAATGAGCTTATACGGAAAACTATGCTGGAGTCTCAGCCGCTTTATGACTTTATCGCTTCTGACGGAGTTACGCATACTATATGGATTATGCCCGATGAGTTTAATGAAACCATTATCACCGAAATCGCTAATGTCAGCAGTCTTTATATTGCTGACGGGCACCACCGCGCTGCAAGTGCAGGCAGGGCACGGAAGGTTAAGATGGAAAATAACCCGAACCATACGGGAGATGAAGAATATAACTTCTTCCTTGCAGTATTGTTCCCGGCAGAAGAGCTTAAAATACTTCCTTATAACCGTGTAGTTTTTGATCTTAACGGACTTAGCCGGCAGGATTTCCTTGACCATGTCCGCGAATATTTTATCTGCGAGGAAGCAAATATATCAGAGCCGCCGGACAAGAGGACATTCGGAATGTATATGGCTGGCAAATGGTACAGCCTCTGGCCAAATGCCAGAATAACAGTCTCGGACAATATATGCGATAACCTGGATGTAAGTGTTCTCCAGAATTATCTTCTCCGCCCGATTCTGAATATTGATGACCCGCGCACTAATAAGCGCATCGACTTTATTGGCGGCATCAGGGGCACATCAGAACTTGAATCTCTCGTTAACTCAGGCAGAGCGGCTGTGGCTTTTTCACTTTATCCGGTATCTGTCGGCGAGCTTATGGACATTGCCGATGCCGGAGAGATTATGCCTCCTAAATCAACATGGTTCGAACCCAAACTAAGAGACGGATTGTTAGTACATTTAATATAACCCTGTCCCGGGCCTTTCCCGTTGAAAAAGAGAAGCGGGCAGGGCATGGGTCAAAAAAAATAAAAATAAGAGAAAATAAAATGGAAAAAAGAATTTATAACTTCAGCGCCGGTCCGGCAGTTCTGCCTGAAGAAGTATTAAAAGAAGCACGGGATAATCTGTATGTGCTTCCGGGTGTTGGCATGTCAATACTTGAAATCAGCCACCGCTCCAGGACTTTTGAGAAAATTATACTCGGCGCGAAACGGAATATTAAAACATTACTCGGCATCGGGGATGACTACACGGTATTATTCCTTCAGGGCGGAGCTACGCTTCAGTTCTCGATGGTTCCGCTTAACCTGATGTTTCCTGAGAACAAAGCTGATTATATGCTTACCGGTGTCTGGGCACAGAAGGCGATAAAGGAAGCGGGGAAAGTCGGAACCGTCAATATAGCCGGCTCCTCCGAAGCGGATAACTTCACAATAATTCCGAAACAGGAAGAACTTAAGCTTGACCCCGATGCGGCTTATGTTCACTTTACATCGAATAATACAATTTACGGTACAGAGTATAAAACAGAACCCGAAGTTGGTAGTGTCCCTTTAGTCTGTGATGCTTCCAGCGATCTTATGCACAAGAAGATTGACGTAAGCAAATACGCGTTGCTGTATGCCGGTGCGCAGAAAAATCTTGGACCTTCGGGAGTTACAGTAGTTATTATCCGCAATGATATGCTTACGCGCAGCCGGGACAGTCTGCCCGCTTATCTTAATTACAGGATACATGCTGAAAATGATTCTATGTATAACACGCCCTCCACGTTCGGAGTTTATATTATTCAGCTGGTTACAAAATGGCTTATGAAAAATGGCGGACTGGATGTTATGCATCAGCTTAACCGTGATAAGGCTTCCATCCTCTATGATTATATAGATGAAAGCGATGGTTACTATAAAGGCACAGCCCGAAAGGAGAGCCGCTCGCTTATGAACGTAACTTTCCGACTGCCGGGCGAAGAGCTTGAACGGAAACTTATATCGGAAGCGACAAAGTCCGGCTTCTCCGGCTTGAAGGGGCATCGTTTAGCCGGAGGTCTGAGGGCTTCTATCTATAACGCATTCCCGAAACAGGGCGTGGCAGACCTCGTACAGTTCATGAAAGATTTTAAGTCCCGAAATTAATTGTTATTATTCCCCTCCGCTTTTTTAGCCGGAGGGGATTTCGTGCTTAATAAAAATTCATATAGAATCAACAATGATAATGAAAGGGAGCCGGAACTCATTAATGAATGAGAACCTTTTTTAAGTTTCTTATTTTATTTGTCCGTTACATTGAAAAAAATTTGTAGCAGTACCAATTCTGCAAATTCAGGCAACCCTTTGAGAGAACTTGGTTAAAAAAGCATTTCTAAAGCCGGCGGCAAATCCCATACTGTCTTAGAAAGATTTTTCAGGTGCCGGGTAAACTCCCGGCGGTCGGAAAAACTTTTTTCAGGTGTCGGGTAATCTCCCGGTGCTTGGAAAAACTTTTTTCAGGTGTCGGGTAAACTCCCGGTGCTTGGAAAAACTTTTTTCAGGTGTCGGGTAATCTCCCGGCGGTTGGAAAAACTTTTTTCAGGTGTTCGGTAAACTCCGAACGCTTGGAAAAACTTTTTTCAGGTGTTCGGTAAACTCCGAACGCTTGGAAAAACTTTTTTCAGGTGTTTTGTAAACTACAAACACCTGAAAAAAGTTTTTTTGTGTAGCAGGTAATTTCCGGGTGGTTAAACAGGCGTTCCCGGAGTAATTTTCGATGCGGGTCTGCCTTCAGGATAGTTTTTGAAAGGCATATCAGATTAGTTTCTGTTCTTTTTTATCTCATTGCCACTATCTTTTTATTATAGTCATTGGATATTCCTTCACCTCTGCGGTCTGCTCCTGCAGGTACTTTAATTTTATCTCAGCTAATGCCGCCTGCCTGATATTCATCCTGTTTTTTATTTCGGGCAGGTACTTTTTCATTAAAACATCAATTTCATTGTCAGAAACAGAAGCCTCCTGAGGATTATCGAGCATTTTGCGCCAGGGATGCCTTCCGTCCCACGGATATTCGTCAAAAACAATGACGGGAGTGCCATGTGCAATGAGTGACCTGTTGCGGGTGATAAGCCATTGTTCGCCCCAGACGAAGAACCATTTAGCATCTTCCTCCAATAGTCTTACGCAGGAATGGCTTGCCGGATAGCCGGGCAGTTCGAACTTGTGAAGTGCAACGCCTCCTGTACTATTAAAATTAAAATAATATGGAAGCACCCATGAGCTGTCAACTGTACTTGTGGTTTCCTTAGATTTCCAGTTCATACTAAACAAACCCGCGGGGGTCGGCTTACTCTTGCGTCCGGTGCTGACAGGTGCCCAGCGGACAAGTGCGCCGTCTTTGTATGCTGCAATCGCCTGTAATTTGCACGAAATCAGTATCAGCTTCGGAATTTGGCGTGCAGCTTCAATAATATATGGATAAGGGGAGTAAGATAAGATATTTGTAACAGTATCAGGAACCATCAGCGTGTCTGTGCGCCTGAAGTTTTTTTCATCTATGCGGTTTAAGGCCAGGATTAAGCGCACGTTCTTTTTCCCATACTTTGCATAAAGGGGAGTAAGCGATTTTAGTTTGTTTACCGGCAGGGCTGTGTAATGAATTTGCCATGACGGCTTATAATTTAATATTGTGTCATTTATCGAAACAGGGCTTACCGGGGATTGTCCTGTGGCTGGCGGAGCGGGAATTATCGGGGTTTGATCCCCTGTTTTATTTTTGGAACAATTAAACCCCGAGTTTGTGAAAATGAAAGAGGCAAAGCCAGTAAAAATAAATAACAATAATCCGGCTTTTTTATAAAAAGAAATCATAATCTCCAAATAAAATTTTTAAGGACAAATTTACATCATTACACTTACAAAATCTTGCGAATAATCACTACGGATGAAAAGGAATTACAATTTCTATAAAATTCCCAGTATTTTTAGATCCCCGGCAAGCTGTTCAAAACTCTTAAACTGAATAGCATCCCAGCCCATCGCTCTCGCGCCTTCAGCGTATTCTTCGATGTCATCTATAAAGATATGTTCAGCGGGGGGCAGTCCGGTGTAGTTTTCCACGGCTTTATAAATTGCCGGCTCCGGTTTTAAAGCGCCCGCCTCGTATGATAATATCAGCTTGTCGAAATTCTTAAGAAAATCTTTATGCTTGTAACCGAATTCGAAGTGAATATTGTTGGTATTTGAAAGGATCACCAGTTTATACTTTTTCTTCAGTTCCGGCAGCAGTGCGATGACGTTCTTGTTCTCGGTAAATATTTCGCTGTAATACTGGCAGAAAGCCGGCTTGTCAATAAGCTGTTCGCAACAGCCGAGCATAAGCTTTATGAATTCATCCTCTTTAATATCGCCACGTTCAAAGCTGCGGTGGATGGTGTAGTTATTTTTATAATACTCACGGAAGCTACTGCCAAGTCCCGGCTTTACCAGGTCAAGTTTATCTGTCATGAACTTATAATCAAAGGGAAGTAGTACATTACCGAGGTCAAAAACGATAACTGAATACTTTTTATACTCCATAAATATAATTCTGATAATTTAAGAACCCTGCTCCGGGTCATGGGGCAGGGTTCTTTTATAATTGCCTACTTATCTATATTAAACATCCCGTTGTCGGGATTTGAATTAACTTTAAGGTTATCCACTTTCAGGTCTATTCTCTGGGTGCCCATAGATTGGGACAAGAAGAAGGGATACTTAACGCCGTTAACCTCCTTATAGTCGCCGAAATCGGTTATCTGACTTATTTCACCTGTTGGAGATTTAATAGTTTTTGTCTGGCGTAATCTCAGTCCGCTGACCGTGTCATAATACTCATACCATTCCAGACCTGTGGCTGAAGTAAACTCGATTCTATAAGTATCATTGCCGTCAAGTTTTTCCATTCCTGTAAGTCTGGTTGTAATGCCGGCTTTCCCATAATCGAGCACAGCGTTCAGGTTTGCTTCAAGCTTCAGTTCTTCAAGCTGGTCACCTTTTATTTCCTGCTTACCCATTATCGAAATCTGCACACCCTTTTTACCGTTGAAAATAATCTTCTGATGCATTGCTCCGGCTTTAACTTCCTGGTAAAGTTTATTTGGTTGTTTCTGATAGACATTAATCTTAACAGGAATACCCTGTGTACTGCCGGACATCTCAGTCGTTCTGTCCTTTACCTTCAGCAAATTATCCCTGCCACCGAGCTTTTGAATATAATTATCAATTACGGACTTAGCGTTAACGCCTTCCGGAATTTTGTTTAATGAGGGGTCGTACTTCGCTCCGTAAATGTCATAAAACTCAACTATTCCGGCAGGGCTGAATTTCTTTAGTCGTCCGGCTATTTCGGAAGCGTTGCCAACTACAATTATATACGAATTATCGGGCTGGATATACTTATTCGCCATTGCCCTGACCTCATCGCTTGTAACCGCGGCTACTTTCTTCAGATAACCCGAGTAATAATCCTTAGGCAGTTTATAGCGTTCGATATTAATGGCAAATTGTCCTATTGTTTCGGGACGTTCGAGTGACAGAGCAAAATTGCCGCTTGTGTAGTTCTTTGCCTGCTGAAGTTCGGCTTCCTCTGTTTTTTCAGTTCTGATACGTTTCATTTCGCTGAGAATTTCCGTAATTGCGCTGTCTGTAACGATATTTCTTACGCTGGTGCTGGCTGTGAAGTTTCCAGCAAGCTGATCAGGATGAAGACCGGAATAAGCGCCGTAAGTATAAGCATGTTTTTCTCTCAGATTCTTAAACAGCCTGAAAACCCCGCCGCCTAAGATTGTATTTGAAATGCCTGCCTTAATGACATCTTCGCTTCCTGTCTTCAGGTCAGCCGGATGCCCAATTCTTATGACCGACTGAACCGAGGCTGCTCTGTCAACCACCGCAACTCTCGGTGTAAGCGGGACGGCCGGCTTTGCATAGACAAAATGTTTTACCTCGGCTTTCTTCCAGGCACCGAAGTATTTATTAACCAGAGGCTCCGCTTCTTTTTTTGTTATATCGCCAACAATTGCAATATAAGTAATGTTTGGCTTAAAGTATGAGTCATAATAATCCCTGCACAGCCGGAGTGTGATATTACCTACACTTTTTTCTGTTTCGAACTCAGAATAAGGATGGGACCTGCCATAATAAAGCATCTTAACGATTCTGTCGGCTATTGTCCCGGGTTCGTCCCTGGATGCTGCGAGGCTGGACATGGTTTTTGTCTTTAATTTATCAAGCTCCTCCTGTTTAAATACAGGATTGATAATAATATCGGAAGCCAGGTCCATAAGCTTTTCGAAGTGCTGTTTTAAAGACGAGGCGAATAATCCGGCAGAAGATGTACTAAGTGAAGCTCCGATGAAGTCTGTTTCCTCGTCTATCTGGTCTTTAGTTCTTGTTTTTGTGCCGGTACGCAGAAGATCGCCTGCGATATTCAGGTATCCTGTGGCAGAATCTTCCATAATCGGGTCGCGGTCAAGCACAAGAGACATGGAAACAACAGGTAGCTGATGGTTTTCGACAATGAATACCTTCAGTCCGTTAGGAAGATCAATTCTGTCATAGTCAGACAATTTAATTTCAGGAGCGGCACCCGGAGCCGGTGGCTTAGAGCGGTCAGGTTTCTGAGCGGATAAAATATTCAGACTTATTAGTGTTGTCAGTAATATAAAGATATACTTTTTCATTTTATTTCCCCTTCATAGTAGTCTTTGCCGATTTAGGCAGATAGTACAAAATCGTTTCGTTTTCCTTAGTCAGGTACCGGCTGGCGGCGTATTCAATATCTTCGCGCGTAACCTTCATATAATTATCTATTTCGGTATTAATAAGATTCGTATTGCCATTGAAGAAGAGGAAGTAATCAGCCAGACTGTTAGCAACTCCGATATTAGTTGCCTTGCTACTGATAAAATCATTTTCCATCTGATTTTTAAGTTTTTCAAATTCCTTTTCGTCTATCAGGTTGTTCTGTACCTTCTTTATTTCAGCATCGATAGCAGAATCGACAGTTGTGGCATTCACGCCCATGTTAGAAATACCATACGCGATAAATAGTCCCGGATTTTCAAGAGAAAAGGGGAATGAGCCAACCTGCACGGCCTTCTGGTCGTTGTCCACAATCTGTTTGTAGAAGCGCGAACTCTGCCCCGATGACAACAGCGTAGTAAGCATATTGATTGCATAATAATCAGGTGCACTCTGCGCAGGGATATGATACGCCTTAATAACTGCGGGCAGCTGGATATTATCATAAACCGTATCCTTCACCATTGCGGACTGTACAGGCTCCACCTGATCAGGTCTGAAAATATTTCTGGTTCCTTTAGGTATCTCTGAGAAATATTTCTCTACATATTCCTTCATTTGGGGAATGTCAAAGTCGCCTGAGATTGAAAGTACGGCGTTATTGGGTACATAAAAAGTCTTATAAAAATCCATGAATTCATTCAGATTTGCCATATCGATATACTGAGCTGAGCCGATAGGAACCCATCTGTAAGGATGTACCTTATAGGCATGTGAGAAAGTCTGTTCCATGAAACTGCCATAAGGCTTATTTTCAAGACGTTGTTTCCTTTCTTCTTTAACCACGCCTCTCTGAGTCTCAACTCCGGCTGAATCAATCTTAAGATGGAGCATTCTTTCAGATTCCAGCCACAAGCCAAGCTCTGCCTGATTTGAAGGCAGTTCTTCGTGGTAAACTGTCTGGTCAAACGATGTATAAGCATTCAGCTCGCCACCGGCATTCTGGACTATCTGGAAAAACTCGCCACGTTTAATATTCTCTGATCCCTCGAACATAAGATGCTCAAAAAAGTGTGCAAAGCCGGTACGGTTGGGCTGTTCGTTCTTCGAGCCTGTGTGGTAGGTTACAGTTATCGCCACAATTGGAGCTGCCCTGTTCTCGTGAAGAATAACGTGCAGACCATTATCAAGATTATACTCCGTAAACTCGATTTTCTTACTCTGCGCTGTTGCCGGCAAGCCTGACAAAAGCAGTAAGCACAAAACTATGAATGTTCGTCTCATAAAACCTCTCTTCTTAATGAATATGTGTTTGGTTAAAACAGGTAACAAATTTACTTAACCAATTATACTAAAAATAGTTCAATATATGCGGGAATAAAAAGCGGGACAGAAATAAGAGGGTAAAATATACCGGGCGCAGTATCTCTGTACAAATAATCAGGGAATAAGGAGCCGTCCGGAAGAATTTTAGAGGACAAGTCATTCTATATTAAGCAATTCCGGTTCATGGAACGGTCTGGTCAGGGTTTTTGAACCGGATTCACTTTAAGTTTTGCCTCAAAAGAAGTTTTTCAGGCTTCCTTGCCACAGCATTTCTTATATTTTTTGCCACTTCCGCAGATGCAGGGGGCGTTTCTTCCTGTTTTATCTTCCAATCTGACGAATGGTTTTGCCGTGGGGTATTTGCCGTCCCAGAAATACCATTCTCCGTCAGTTTTTTTAAAAGTGGAAATTTCATGGTGTTCCTGTTTTACACCCTTAATGGAAAAAGAGGCGATAAACTCAACCTCGCCTTCATCATCATTGGTGGTGCCTTTTTCAGTCCTGATTATACTCAGTCCCATCCAGTCTGATTCCGCAGCCCACTTCTTTGTGGCTTCGATGTCCAGATCGTTTTTTTTATCGGGGTGGGTAGTTCCCGCTATATAATCAACGTCATTAATCGTATAAGCTGTATAACGTGAGCGCATCAGTTCTTCAGCCGTAAGAGCCGGGCGTTCCTTCTTAATAATAAGTTCGCAACATTCTGAATAAGTCTTGCCTGATCCACAGGGGCACTGCATATAAACTCCGGATAATACTTTATAAAATTGATTTTGTCTGGCAACCGCTGAAATTTTCATCCGAAATATATGAAAATGATATTTTTAATGAAACAAAAAGATTCATGTCAGTCTCTCATTATTTTTCAGTCTGTTTATAATAAGAATCAGTTTCTGGTCTGTTATCTGAATCCCAGGATAATTCCGGATTCAAAAAGTTAAATTCATAAGCTCCGAACTATTGTGGTATATAAAAAAACTTTGGGATTATACGCAATATTTATTTATATTGTTAATCATTAGAACGTGAGTTTGAAAACGGATATGTATCGTACTTTTAATAAAAACAAACAGGGGTAAATATGAATATCATTAAAAAAGTAATCTTAGCACTTATTCTCTTTCTAAACCTTACAGTATGTGCGCAGGATAAAACAGCAGTCATGACGGTTAGTGAATTAAAGGATGCACAGAAGAACGATAAATCACTTGTTATTCTGGATGTAAGGACACCGCAGGAATTAAAAGGCCCGCTCGGTCAGATTGACGGAGTAATAAATATCCCTGTGCAGGAGCTTGAGAGCAGAATTAAGGAATTAGAAAAGTATAAAGATAAGAATATAGCCGTTATCTGCCGGTCAGGCAACCGTTCAGCAGTGGCTCAGAAAATTCTGAAGGAACACGGGTACAAAAGCAGAAATGTTTCAGGCGGAATGATTGAGTATGTTAAAAGCACGGTAAAGAAGTAAACTGGATTTTTAAGGCAGAACTAATATGTCCTTTGAGATAGAAAGAAAGTTCCTTGTGAAAAATAACGGCTGGAAGAAAAGCATCAGTACTGCGAGTATTTACAGGCAGGGCTATCTGTCAACCGATAAAAACACTACGGTACGCGTGCGTACTGCGGGTGAAAAGGGCTTCCTTACCATTAAAGGATTAAGAACAGGTATCAAAAGGCTTGAATATGAATATGAAATACCTTTTGATGAAGCTGCCCAGCTTCTCGACCTGCTTTGCCAAAAGCCTCTGATTGAAAAAATAAGATATATTGTTTTTTCCAATGGATATAAATGGGAAATCGATGTCTTTGGGAAGGAAAATCAGGGGCTTGTTATTGCGGAAATAGAACTGCCTGATGAAGAGACTGTTATTGTACTGCCTGAATGGACAGGCCCGGAAGTATCAGAGGATTCAAGATACTCGAACTCCAGCCTTGTAAAAAATCCTTATTCGAAGTTCCATGATAAAAAAATGTCCATTGAAGAATGATCAAAAAGTAAATTTCTTTTCAATTAATATATTCGTGTATCATATTTTAACAATCACAAAGACAGGAGCTTAGTATGGAATATTGTGAACTCCATCCGGAAAATCCTCAAGTAAGGTTTATCAATAAGGCCGTTGAAACACTTAAAAGTGGCGGGTTAATTATTTATCCGACTGATACGGTGTATGGTATTGGCTGTGATATTTTCAATAAAGAAGCGCTTGACCGCGTCTTTGCAATAAAACAGGATTCAGGTTCAAAGCTGTTTAGTTTTGTCTGCTCTGATCTGAAGGATATCGCTAAGTATGCCAGAGTTTCAGATTATGCGTACAGAACAATGAAACACCTTCTGCCAGGCCCATATACATTTATTCTGCCTGCGGCTAAGGAAGTTCCGAAAAAATTATGGACCAAAAGACAGACAGTAGGTATCAGAGTGCCGAATCATCCCATCGCTTTAGCTCTGGTCAGGGAACTTGGCAACCCGATCATCAGCACAAGCGTTACAAACCGTAAAGGCGAAGTCCTTTTCGACCCGCTTGAAATTCAGACAATTTTTAATTCTCAGATTGAACTGATGCTCGCAAGCGGAAGCCTGCAGGGACAGGTATCAACGATAGTGGACCTAAGTTCGGACACGCCCGAAATAGTAAGAGAAGGCGCGGGCGATATAAGCCTGTTTGTGTAAACCTTCTGTTGTATTTATAATAGCAGAGCCTGATAAAGCACCAAGCTCTGCTATTTTAATAGAAAAGAGTATCATTCCCAAATGAGCAATTCCTTATAATCCTCAGACATACTCCTGCGGATGCCACATAATACCGGTAGCTCTGCTTTCAGTCTTTTCTATGAATTACCGCAATTGTTGCCTGCCGGGCCGGCAGAATAGTTATCTCGGCTATATTCACATGCGCCGGGCGCGTTGCGATATAAACTGCCGTATCGGCAATATCTTCAGCAACCAGAGGGTCCATTCCTTTGTAAACATTCTTTGCTTTTTCTTCATCTCCGTGGAAGCGCACTATACTGAAATTTGTCTCAACAAATCCTGGTTCAATTGTACTGACACGTATGTTTTGATCAATAAGGTCCATTCTCATGGATTTTGTAATAGCAGCAACGGCATGTTTGGAGCCACAATAAACCCCTCCCTTTGAATAAACTTCATGCCCGGCAATCGAACCAATATTTATTATATGTCCTTTCTTTCTTTCAACCATTCCGGTGGCGACTGCCTTTGTTACATAAAGCAGTCCCTTGACGTTAGTGTCTATCATCTCTTCCCAGTTATTGGTATCGTCTTCATAAAATTTACTTAAACCTCTTGCAAGACCTGCGTTATTTATCAGTATGTCGATATTCTTCCATTCTTCAGGCAAAGTCGCGATTGTGGAGTTTACTTCTTTTTCATTTCTGACATCGAGCTGAAACGAAAATGTCTTAATGCCGGACTGTGCTTTTAATTCTTCGGCAAAAGTATTAAGCATTTCGAGTCTGCGTGCGCAGAGGATTAAATCAGCTCCTCCCCTGGCAAATTCAACAGCGCATGCTCTTCCGATGCCTGAGGTAGCGCCGGTAATAAAAACAATCTTGTTTTTTAATGATTCCATTTGATTTCTCCTGTTTTGTACAAGCAAATAAAATTAATTAATAAGGATTTTATAATACCCGGGAATTTCCTAACTTTATGAATTCAAAAATAAACAATTAGTCAGACATATTTAAAGGATTGCTACCTGAAAAAGAAAATAAATCATTGTTTTTCAGGAGCACCAGTTATTAAAGGAGAACTTAATCATGAAAAATTCAAAGTCAGTTGTCTTTTCACTTCTTATCCTGTTACTTTTTCTGTCACAATGTAACACAGTACCTATCACAGGCAGGCGGCAGCTGAGCCTTGTGTCAGACTCCGAGATGCTGACAATGAGCTTTCAGCAGTATGGTGATTTCGTAAAAAGCCATAAACTGAGCACCAGCGTTCAGCAGACAGAGATGGTTAAACGGGTGGGTTCAAGAGTTCAAAGGGCAGTAGAGCAGTACTGTGCACAAAACAAATTATCAGGTATTTTGGGAGGGTACAGCTGGGAGTTTAATCTTGTCGAAGATCCGCAGGTTAATGCCTGGTGTATGCCGGGAGGAAAAGTGGTGGTTTATAGCGGGATTCTCCCGGTTACACAGGATGAATCGGGACTTGCGGTTGTACTGGGGCATGAAATCGCGCATGCTGTGGCAAAACATGGAGATGAAAGGATGAGCCAGGGTCTGCTTGAACAGTTAGGCGGGGTAGCTCTTTCTGAAGCGATAAAGTCAAAACCGGCTGTTACTCAGCAAATTTACAAGACTGCGTTCGGACTTGGTGCGCAGGTAGGAGTAATGCTACCATTCAGCCGTACACAGGAAAGCGAGGCTGATCATCTTGGAATTATATTTATGTCAATGGCAGGATATAATCCTAATGTTGCAGTTACTTTCTGGCAGAGAATGGCCGCTTCGAATAAAGGAGCCGCACCGCTGGAATTTTTAAGCGATCACCCGAGTGATGCAAAAAGAATTAATGAAATTAAAAGTCAGATACCTGAGGCGATGAAATATTTTAAGAAGTAGGGTCTCTGGTTCCCTGTGTAATTTTCATAATCATAATCATAATCATAATCATAATCGCTCCATGTGGAAATGAGTATGATTAAGAGAGGGAAATTTGTTGTATATCCCCTGTCATAAATATTTGTCTTATTTGCATATCAAATAAACATGAGTTATTTTACGGCGCTGGCTTATATGAATCCCAGATTTCCATTCTATTATTAGCAACTATTAACAACCATATTGAAATCTTATGAGTCTTAAATCGTTATTTTTAATTATGTTTTGTATCGGGTCAGTTCTGATTAGTTCCTGTGGAAAAGAAAAGCCCAAAGAAGAAGACGATGAACCGGAAGAGCCGATGTTTTTTTATGAGCTTAATGATATAATAGTAAATCCTTCAGGCTCAACTGAACAGAGAATTATGCTTGCATCAGTTTCTGTTCAGCTAAAAAAACTGGAAGATGTTAAGGCTGCTGAAGAAAAGGCCTCTCTTATTAAGGATGTTATAATTACAGCTCTTTCAAGCAAGACGATAGAAGAGCTGACATCGACCGGTTATAAGGACTCATTGAAAATAGAGCTGAAAACCAAGCTGACCAAGAGGATTAAAACTCCTAAGATCAGAGGTGTTTATTTTACAAAGTTTATTGTTCAGTAGTTCTGACTGATATTTCAATGGGCATACAGTCTCTGTATTTTTCTTAATCTTAATCTTAATCTTAATCTTAATCTTAATCTTAATCTTAATCGCCTGAGGGAGAAGGAGTATGATTATGAGTAAGAAGGGGAGGGATTGGATTTCAGGTAAACTATCAGGGAATTTCATATAGTTGAAGAAGTGCGAATAAAATCAGATCGTGCTTTACCGGATCACTTAATATACAAGGATAAAATTTGTTAGGTCATATTGTTAAATTTGTCAGGGATAAACTAAGCAATTTTTCAAAAGCAGGGAAGAAAAAGTCCGTAGTAAAAGCAAAGGCACAGCCACAGGGCAGTCCCCGCCAGCAAAAAGAAGCTCCTCAGAAACCACAGCCGCAAAAGCCGGATTATCAAAAAGATTTAAGCCGTCCGCGTTCTCCTAAGAAAACTCAGTCACAGAGCCGGGTAAAGGAGCAGGGAAGTGCGCCGTTGAAAGATAAAGCACCCGGAGAAAGAACTGAAC